>DASRQW010000278.1 GCA_035696245.1 Longimicrobiaceae bacterium
TGGGCGGCGGCGGCATCATCTCCGGCATCGCGATGGCGATCAAGACGGTGCGGCCGGACGTGCGGGTGATCGGCGTGGAGAGCGCGGTGCTCCCGGCGGCCTACCACGCGCTGGAGGTGGGGCGGCCGGACGTGATCCCCGCCGCGTCGAGCATCGCGGACGGCATCGCGGTGCGCACCATCGGCGAGCTGACGTTCCCCATGCTGCGCGACTGGGTGGACGAGGTGGTGCTGGTGGAGGAGACGGAGATCGCCGACGCGGTGCTGCTGCTGCTGGAGAAGGAGAAGACGGTTGTGGAGGCCGCGTCGGCCGCAACGGTCGCCGCGGTGGTGAACGGCCACGTCGCGGACGTGGAGGGGCGCAACGTGGTGATGGTGCTGAGCGGCGGCAACATCGACGTGAGCGTGCTGTCGCGCATCATAGAGCGCGGGCTGATCAAGGACGGGCGCCAGGCCTACCTGCGCGTGAAGATCGACGACCGGCCAGGCGCGCTGGCGAAGCTCACCGCCGCGGTGGCGGAGCAGGGCGCGAACGTGCTCCAGCTCAACCAGCGGCACAGCTTCGGCGGGCTGTGGCTCACGGAGGCGGAGGTGGACCTGACGCTGGAGACGCGCGGCCGCGACCACGTGCGCGACCTCACGGCGGCGCTGCGGGCGCAGGGCTTCGTGCTGCTCGGCGACGGTAGCGGGGCGTGAGGATCGACCCGGCGCTGGCGTCGCTGCGGGAGCGCATCTTCGCCCGCGACCGGCACACGTGCGTGTACTGCGCGCAGCCGTTCCCGCCGGAGCAGCTCACGCTGGACCACGTGCAGCCCAGGATGCGCGGCGGCGACAACTCCGAGGGCAACCTGGTGGCCGCCTGCGCGGGCTGCAACACGCGGAAAGGCTCGCGCACGGCGTGGTCGTTCCTGTCGGACCTGCCGGACGAGCGCGCGAACTTCCTTCGCCTCGCCACCGCCGTTTGGCCCCGACACCGCCGTGCGGTGGAGCAGGAAGCGTCGAAGTAGCCTCGTCCCGGATCGCGAGATTCCACCCGCCGCGGTAGGGGCCGGCCTGTGTGTCGGCCCGTCCTTCCGTTGCGAGGATGCCGTCGGAACGCCTGGTTCCAGCTCCCACTCGGCGCGATGTATCCCAGCGGTTCGTCTCCCGAATCGGCAGGATTTCGTCGCGGGGGCACGGACGGACACGTAGGTCCATCCCTACCGGTCCGCAGCGTTTTGCGCGGTTCTGAGCGGGTGTCCATCGTCGGCGGATGTGCGCGGCCGTCGGCTTCCGGTGGCGCCGGGATTGCGTTAGGAGGATGAGGTAGATCGATCATTTTCGCCGGGAATGCGCCGGCTTCCGCCCGTTCGCGAGGGGACTTCCGTGGTGCGCAGCAAGCTGGTGCAGATGGAGCGTACGCTGAGCCTGGCGACGCGTTTCCTGGACGAGATGCGGGGCGACATCGAGCAGGCGCTCGCCGCCGGGTCCGACACGCCGCCCCGCGTGCGCAGCGTGCACGAGCGCGCCGGGCACGCCACGCCCGAGTTCCGCACGCTCGCCATCCCCGTGCCCGAAGGTGTGGGCAGCGTCTCGCCGCAGATCCTGTCGGGCACCATCGCACGCTACGCATCCACCAAGCACCCGGACTGCCTGATGCTGGCGCTGGAGGCGCAGGTGGAGGACGAGAGCGGCACCGCCGGCCCCGTCCTCATCGCCGAGGCGCGCGACCGGGCAGGGACGCGCCTCTTCTGGATGCAGCCGTACACGGTGAAGAACGGCCGCCCCGTGTGGGGCGAGCCTTCGGACGGCGGCTGGCGCGACCCCGGCGAGGAAGAGATGATCCTCGACGCCGCGTTCACGCGCGGGAAGCGGCCCTGAGCGTCAGGGTTCAGCGGTGAGATGACGGGCGGGTGAGCATCCATCGAATCCGCATCAGCCGATATCGCCTATCGTGTTGATGCGGATCGATCTATGTAGGGAGATATGATGCGGGACATGAGATGTCTCGCGGGCCGGGAGGATGGTCGGATGCGATGAATCGCACCCTACGCGGGGGGAGATTATTGTTCGCGTCAGGTGCCGTCGGAGGAGCGGGAGGGGGGCGGGGCGGTGGAGCCGGCGCGGGGGGCGGCGCCGAAGCGGGCGTCCAGCTCGGCGTACACGTCGGACAGCGGCAGGCCGCGCTCGCGGAGCAGGACGAGCAGGTGGAAGACGAGGTCCGCGGCCTCGGAGCGGAGCTCGTCCGTGCCGGAGTTCTTGGCGGCGATGATGGTCTCCGCGGCTTCCTCGCCCACCTTCTTGAGGATCTTGTCCACGCCCTTGTCGAACAGGTAGGTCGTGTACGAGCCCTCCGGCCGCTCCGCATGCCGCTGCTCGATGATGTCGTCGATGCGCGTGAGGACGGGGCGCGAGTCCGCGGCTTCGGCGAGCGAGTCGCCGTCTGGCGCGCGGTAGAAGCAGGTACGCTCGCCGGTGTGGCACGCGGGGCCCGACTGCTCCACGCGGTAGACCAGCGCGTCGCGGTCGCAGTCCACGCGCACCTCGCGGACGCGCTGCACGTGGCCGCTGGTGCCGCCCTTCCGCCACAGCTCGCCGCGCGACCGGCTCCAGTAGTGCGCATCGCCCGTCTCTGCCGTCAGCCGCACCGCCTCGGCGTTGGCCCAAGCGAGCATCAGCACCTCTCCGCTCGCGGCGTCCTGCGCCACCACGGGCACCAGTCCGCGCTCGTCGTACGCCAGCTCATCGATCCAGGACATGCGGGGCCGTGCCTTCGAGGGTTAGAATGGGCGCGGCGCAACGTACCGGCGCGCCTCCTGCGGGTCAACCGCCCCACACCTACCCCACCGAACACCATGCTGCCACACGCCCGCGACCGCGTGCCCGCCTGGACCGAAGCCTGGAGGCGCACCGGCCGCCTGGTGCTGCTGCTGGACTTCGACGGCACGCTGGCGCCCATCGTGGCGCGGCCGGAGATGGCGGCGATCCCGGCGGAGACGCGCGCGGCGCTGGAGCGGCTGATGGCCCTCCCCGGCGTCACGGCGGCCGTCGTGAGCGGCCGCGGCCTGGCGGACGTGCGCGAGCGCGCCGCGATCCCAGACATCGCCTACGCGGGCAACCACGGCATGGAGATCGAGGGCGCGGGCCTGCACCGCATCCACCCCGAAGCGCTGGCGGCGCGGCCGGAGCTGGAGGCGGTAGCGGCGCGGATCGGTGGCGCCCTCGCCGGCATCGACGGCGCGTTCGTGGAGGACAAGGGCCTCACGCTCAGCATCCACTACCGCACGGCGTCCGAGTCGGACCACGCGCGCATCCTCGCCGCTGTCCACGCCGCGGCGGATGGGCGCCCGGAACTGCACGTGACGGAGGGGAAGATGGTGCTGGAGGTGCGGCCGCGGGTGGACTGGAACAAGGGCCGCGCCGTCATCTTCCTGCTGGAGCAGATGCGCCCGCCGGCCGGAACGCCGGTCCTCTACCTCGGCGACGACCGCACGGACGAGGATGCCTTCCGCGCGCTCGAATCCTGGGACGCCGCCGCAGAGGGCATCATCGTCGCCGACCCGGTGCCGGACGACACCGCCGCTCGCTCCCGCCTGCACGAGCCCGCGGAGGCCGCTGAGCTGTTCGCGGCGCTGGCGGATGCGGCTGGGTAGCCGGACCGCCGCACCCCGTGGTCCAGATCGTTCGACTGCCCTCTTCCCGCCATGCCGGGGTGGAGGGTTTTCGGTTTCTGGAGATCAGCTCCCTCGGGACGAATCGTTCGATTCGCCGGCCGGCGGTTTCGCCCGAGTCCTCGGGCTTCGGAAGGAGGACGGCGAGCCGATTGACAGGACCCCGAGACGTTTTTAGCATACACCGAAGAAAGGCCGAACGCGTGCGAACGTCTCGGCCTCTCGCCAGGAGTACCCGGTCATCTCCGTCACCGGCGCCGCAGAGCCGTGAGGAAACCGATCCGGACGGCCGCCTGCCCGCCGCGTACTTCCGCGCGGCGGCGGAACGATCCCGAAGGAGAGGCGCACCATGGCAAAGGCCAACACGCTCGTAGACAACTTCTACGACAACACGGTGGACACGGCGAAGTGGAACATCTACGGAAACTCGCCCCCGGAGCGCATCCGCGAGGTGAACCAGCGGGTGGAGATCCGCCCGGGGGCGAACACGCCCGGCGTCTACTCGGGCTACGAGTCGGTCGCGGCGTACGACCTCACCAACAGCGAGGTGAAGATCGAGGTGGTGCGCGCGCTCATCGCCAGCGATGCCGCCCAGTCCGGGCTGCAGGCGAAGGTGGATGCGAACAACTTCCTCTACATCGCCATCCAGGCCGCACAGGTCGTGGCTTTCAAGGTGATCGGCGGTAGCTACCTGCCGCGTGCCAACGTCACGTACGACCCGGCGCGCCACCGGTGGCTGCGGCTGCGCGAGTCGAGCGGCATCACCTACTGGGAGACCTCGGGCGACGGCGCCGTGTGGGAGGTGCTGTACCAGGAGGCGACGCCGCTCAACGTGACGAGCGTGAAGATCAACTTCGGCGGGGGCACGTCGTCGCCACTGCCTGCGCCGGGGGTCGCGATCTTCGACAACGTCAACTACGCCACGCGCACTCCGCGCCGGCGCCTGGAGGAGCGGCGCCTGTCCGCCCGTGACGTGCGCGACCAGGCGGCGACGGTGGACGCGGAACGCAACCACGCGCCGCACGAGAACAACAACGACGAGACGAACTACCCGTCGTTCGGCATCATCGGCAGCTTCTCGAAGGGGCTGAAGCACGACGCCACCACGGGCGAGCCGGACGCGGTGTCGTACGCGTCGCTGCTCCGCGCGCTGGAAAGCCGCGCGCCCGACGATTTCGAAGAGGTGCTGCTGGGCACACCGGAGAACGGCCTCAAGCTCACCAACCCGCAGACGGGCTTCACCTTCGACACCGAGGGGCCGGACGCGCAGACGTTCACCGTTCCACCCGCGCCGCGCTTCGACAGCGTGCAGGAGGCGCACGAGATGGGCGAGCTGTACTGGATGGCCGTGGCGCGCGACGTGGCGTTCGCCGACTACGGCTCCAGCGCCGACGTCTCGGCCGCGATCTCGTCGCTGAACAACGAGTTCCCCCAGTTCGGCGGCACCACACCGGTGACGGTGCAGAACGTCTTCCGCGGCATCTTCCCGGGCGACCAGAAGGGTCCGTTCGTCTCGCAGCTCCTGCTCAAGGGGAACAGCGACCGGCGCAAGCCCGCGGGCGGCGGGCGCGACGCGGCCGACGGCTACATCAGCTACGGCTCGCAGGTCATCGACCAGCGGCAGTACACGGTGGTGCAGGGCACGACGTCGGACTACATGACCACGTTCGCGGAGTGGCTCACGGTGCAGAACGGCACCGACCGGCGGGGCAACGACGTGCTGGACACCACGCAGCGGCGCTTCATCCGCAGCCTGCGCGACGGGGC
>DASRQW010000279.1 GCA_035696245.1 Longimicrobiaceae bacterium
GGCCCGCACGTTTGGTCTCCCCTCCCCCAGGCAGTTTTGGGGGAGGGGCCGGGGGAGGGGGCCCTCCCAGCCGCGCAAGCGCTTCTATTTCCACCCGGCGGACGAGAGACACGATGAAGCTGGAGCCGGTGACGCTGGAGGGCCGCGTGGTGCGCCTGGAGCCGCTCACGCTGGCGCACGTGCCCGCGCTGTGCGAGATCGGGCTGGACGAGAGCCTGTGGCGCCTGACCATCGCCCAGATCCGCACCGAGACCGACATGCGCGCCTACGTGCAGGAGGCGCTGGACGCGCAGTCCGCGGGCAAGGCGCTCCCCTTCGCCACGGTGGATGCCGCAACGGGCTGCGTGATCGGGAGCACGCGCTTCGGGAACGCGGACCTGCCCAACCGCCGCGTGGAGATCGGGTGGACGTGGATCGCGCCCGCCTGGCAGCGCACCGGCGCCAACACCGAAGCCAAGTTCCTCATGCTCCGCCACGCCTTCGAAGTGCTGGGCTGCATGCGCGTGGAGCTGAAGACCGACGTGCTCAACACGAAGTCGCGCAACGCCATGCTCCGCATCGGCGCGACGGAGGAGGGCGTGCACCGCAAGCACCAGGTCACGCAGAGCGGCCGCATCCGCGACAGCATCTGGTTCAGCATCGTGGACGACGAGTGGCCCCGCGTCCGCGAACGCCTTCTGGAGATGATGTCGCGTCCGTATCCCCCGTCGGCTTCCGCCCCGTCCACTTCGCCCGGCGGCACGTCGGCCGATGCGCGGCATCCGTCCGGCTCCGAATCCACCTCCGCACTCCGGGGATGATGCAGCTTCTCGCCAATCGACGTCTGCGCGCGCACGCCGCGCTTGCCGCCGCCCTGCTGGGCGCGTGCACGCCCCCGCCCGCCGTGGCGCCCGCGCCGGTGCGCACGCCCGCGGCGGTGCTGGCCGCGGCGCTGGACAGCATCTTCGAGGACACCGCGTTCGCGCACGCGCAGTGGGGCGTGGCCGTGCGCTCGCTGGACCGGAGCGACGTTCTGTACGCGCGAAACGCCGGGAAGCTGTTCGTGCCCGCGTCGAACATGAAGATCGTGACCGGCTCGGCCGCGCTGGAGGCGCTTGGGCCCGCGTACCGATTCCGCACGCGCGTGGAGGCGCACGGGCGCGTGGCGGGCGGCGTGCTGGACGGTGACCTGGTCGTCCGCGGCGGCGGCGACCCGTCCATCTCCGCCCGCTTCCAGAACGGCGACGCGACGGCCGTCTTCCGCGCTTGGGCGGACTCATTGCGCGCCCACGGGGTGACCCGCATCACCGGCCGCGTGATCGGCGACGACGACGTGTTCGACGACGTGGCTCTCGGCCGCGGCTGGGCGTGGGACGACGCGGACGCGGACTACTCGGCCGAGATCTCCGGCCTGGAGCTCAACGAGGGCGCCATCACCGTCCGCGTCTCCCCCGGCGCGGAGCCGGATGGACAGGTCCGCGTCCAACTGTCGCCCGCCACCGGCTATGCGATCATCGACCAGAGCCGCGTCAGAACGGCGGCTCGCGGCACCGCCACGCGGATCGACGTCACCCGTGAGCCGTTGGAGCTGGGTCTCCGCATCTCCGGCCAGATCGCCGCGGACACGCCGTTCGTGGAAGAGGGAATCGCCGTCCACAATCCCACGCTCTACTTCGTCACCGTGCTCCGCGAGACGCTGGCGCGCTCCGGCATCCGCGTGGACGGCGCGCCGGTGGATGCGGATGACGTTCCGCCCGCGGAGCCGGCCGCGTACTCGCTGCCGCTCTTCACCCACGTATCGCCCCCGCTCGCCGAGATCCTGCCCGGCTTCCTGAAGCCCAGCCAGAACCAGATCGGCGAGATGCTGCTGAAGACGCTCGGCCGCGAGCTTCGCGGCGAGGGAAGCGCCCGCGCCGGCGGCGCCGTCGTGGACAGCCTGCACCGCCTGTGGGGCGTGCCGCCGCGCGAGCTGTCGCAGGCCGACGGCTCCGGCCTGTCACGCTACGACCTGGTCGCACCCGACCTGCTCGCCGGCATCCTCACGCACATGACGCACAGCTCCAACTGGCAGACGTGGTACGCCGCCCTGCCCATCGCCGGGGTGGACGGCACGCTCGCGGCGCGGATGCAGGGCACGCCGCTCCAGGCCAACGTGCACGCCAAGACGGGCACGCTGTCCGGCGTCCGCTCGCTCTCCGGCTACCTCACCACCGCGGCGGGCGAGCGCATCGTCTTCTCCACCATGGTCAACAACCACACCCTCTCCGCCCGCGACGCCGACCGCCTTGCCGAAGCCGCCCTGCTCCGCATCTACACCTTCCGCAGGTAGGCGCCCGACCCTCCTTCACCGCCCCGCCCCGCTCGGCATCGGCACAATCCTCCCGATGCGCCCTAAACAAGCTCCCCTCTCCCGCTTGCGGGGGAGGGGCTGGGGGAGGGGGCACTCTCCCTGCCGCGCAGACGCATCGGATTCGGCATCATCCGTCGGGCTGAACCACGGAGGCACACACAGGTGCCCCCCTACCGGGATTTCAGGCATGAAGAAGGGGCGGCGACCGCTGGTGGTCGCCGCCCCTCTTTCGCTCGCCGGATGCTGATCGTCCCCCGAAAGCCGCCGCTCAGAACCCCGGGGGTGGCGTGGTGCCGCCGGTCGGGGGCGGGGCAGATGCGGGGCGCGCCGGTCCCCCGGCTGGCGGGGTGGGAACGGCACCGAACTGCGCCTGCTCCAGGCGCTGAAGCCGGCCGTTCACGCGGCCCACCAGGATGCGCGCGGCGCGCAGGTCGTGGTTGGACTCGATGAACATGAGCGCCATGTCGGCCGCGCCCCACAGGAAGCCGGCGAACACGATCAGCCGCGTGGCCTCCACCAGCAGCCGGGGGATGGCCGCGCCGCCCTGGCTGCGCAGCCCCAGCACCGCCTCGCCGATGAGCAGCAGGATGAGCAGGATGGAGAGCACCTTGAAGAGCCGGGCGATGTAGCGCAGCCCCTCGTGCGGCTCCATGTCCTCGTCGCGCACGTCCATCTCCGGCGCCACGCCGCGCGCGCCGCGCTTGTCGCCGCCCGCCCGCTCCACGCGGATCTGGGTCTCCCGTTCGTCGCTCACCGTTCGCTCCTGGTCTGTCGTTGTGGGCCGGATCGCTACCAGCGGGCCCGGAAGCCGCGCGTGTCGATGTGTACGAACCCCGAGTGCGCCCCCGTGGGCGCGTAGATGCCGATGCCGCCGATGAGGTTGGGGTACTTGGCCTCCACCTGCTCGGCCGCGTGGCCGATCACGCGCGCGTCGGCCACCGTCACGCGGCCGTCGCCGTTCAGGTCGTCCATCCGCCCGTCGTGGTTGTTGTCCACGCAGATGTCCATGGCGTCGCCGTACATGTGGCGCGACAGGCTGGCCCGGCCGGTGGGGTCGCCGCCGGTCTCGTTGTAGCTGGGCGTGCGGAACCCGCTGATCACGAAGATGTGCTCCACCGGGTGCCCCTCGGCCTGCAGCTCGGCGATGGTGAGCTCCACCTTGTCCAGCAGCCGCGGCGACAGCACCACGTACTTGGGCCACACGTTCTCCTGGCCCTTGGTCATGATGTCGCGCAGCCGCAGGTGCTCGCTGATCTGCAGGTCCTCGTTCTCCGGCGTGACCTGCACCAGGCCCTTGGGCGGGTCGTACTGTGGCTTGGGCGCGCCGCCTTCCTCGAACGGCCACTCGCCCACCTTGTACGTGCCCACGCGGCCGTTCTGCTTGGCCGAGAGCGGCACCAGCGAGATCACCGACACCGGCGCCGCGGGGCTCACCGCGTCGCGCATCTGCAGCATCACGTTCCAGATGCCGGGGCTGGTGGGCGCCTGCTGGCCCGAGACCGGCGCGCCCTGCGTGCCCTCTGCCGGCTTGAGCACGACCTGCGCGCCGGGGGCGCCGGCGGGAGCGGCCGGAAGGTCCAGCGGCTCCCCCGGCGAGCGCACCACCACGTTCACCTTGCCGCTCTGGCCGCGGTAGTCGTCCTCGTTGAAGGCGCCCGCGAACTGCTGCACCACCTCATCCATCACGAACGCGGGCTCCGGCGGGGCGTCGTCGCTGAAGGGACTGCGAGTGAGCTGGTCGGAGATGGAGGCCACCGGCCCGTCGTCCAGCGGCCCGTGGCGCGTCGTGGTGGCGATCGAGTACGTCCAGCCCGCCACGAACACGGCCACCAGCACCCACGCGACCACGTTGAACAAGCGCTCGTGCGCGGGCGACAGCCCGGCGCGCTCCCAGCGCGAGGCCGGCTCGCGCACCAGCGGGAATAGGAAGGCGTCGTTTCTGTATTCCATGGGGCGCGACGCCCTTCATCATCCGTGCCGCACCGGCGTAGCACTCCCGCCGCACCTCGCCACCCGGCCGCTGCGACGTAGCGCGCTCAGCCGCGCCGTACCGCCGACGCCCAGCTTCCTTCGCGGAACCGCCCGCTACGGTCCGGCCGAGTCCTTCCTCCCCGCCTGCGGTGCCGCCGGCGGCGTCTTGGTGGAGGGACGTGACGGAGATGCGGGGAGGGCGATGCGGACGATATCGAGCAGGAGCTTGCTGGGATTTCCGGAGCCGAGGTTCGTGAGCACCGTGACCGACAGGCTGTCGTCGGGCAGGTAGGCGCTGGCGGAGGAGAATCCGGCGAGCGTGCCGCCGTGCCCCGCCATCCGATGCCCTTCGAACGGCGCGACGATCAGGCCGTAGCCATAGCCGTGCGTGGCCGCCGCGCCTTCGGCCGTGGTCATGCGGGCATACGATGTGGGAGTGACGACGCGGCCGGTGGCGAGCGCGCGATTCCACGCCGCGAGGTCGCCCACGGTGGAGCAGAGCCCGCCCGCCGAGAACGACGGCACCGCGCTGTTGTACGGCGCGTTCACCACGTCCCCGTGCCGCACGTAGCCCGATGCACGGCGGGGGATAATGGCCTCCTCGTCGCAGTAGCGGGTCGCCGCCAGCCCCGCGTGCCGCAGGATCCGCCGCTCGAGGTAGGCGTCGTAGCGCTCCTCGGTCACCTTCTCCACGAGCAGCCCCAGCACGAGGTAGCCCACGTTGCTGTAGCTCCACCGCGAGCCCGGCGCGGACTCCATCCGCTTCTTTCCGGCGAGCGCGACCACCGAGTCCGGCATCAGCTCCTCGCGCGTCAGCACGGGTGAGTCGGGGATGCCGGACGTGTGGTTCAGCAGCTGGCGGATGCGGATGCCGCGCCATCCGGCAGGCAGATCGGGGAGATGTCGCCCGATCGGATCGTCCAGCGCGATCCGCTTCTCCTCGACGAGCTGCATCACGGCGGCGGCCGTGAACTGCTTGGTGAGCGAGGCGATGGGGTACACCGTGGCCGCCGTGGCAGGCACGCCGTTCTCCACGTCTGCCACGCCGTATCCGCGGAAGGCCAGCGTGTCCCGCCCGCCGCGGATCACCGCGACCGACACGCAGGGCGCGCCCGTCTCCCGCTGGTACGCGGCGACCAG
>DASRQW010000280.1 GCA_035696245.1 Longimicrobiaceae bacterium
CCCGTCGGTGGACGCCATCATGTGGCAGATCACACGCGGGCGGCCCGGTGCCGGGCTCGTGGGCGCCGTCACCGGTCCACCATTGCGGCCTGCCGCTCGTTGTAGCGCGGCCCGGACACCATCTCCGGCGCGAGCGCGGCATCTAGCGCCGCCATCTCCTCGTCCGTGAGGCTCACGTCGGCCGCCGCGACGTTCTCCTCCAGGTACTTCCGCCGCTTGGTGCCGGGGATCGGGACGATGTCCGGGCCCTTGTGCAGCAGCCAGGCGAGGGCGATCTGCCCCGGCGCCGCGCCCTTCCGCGCCGCCAGCTCCCGCACGGCCGACGCGGCCCGCACGTTCGCGTCGAAGTTCTCGCCCTGATACCGCGGGTCGCCCCGGCGGAAGTCGCCCTCCGGGTACTCCTCGGCCCGCTTCACGGCGCCGGTGAGGAAGCCGCGGCCCAGCGGCGCGAACGGCACGAGCCCGATCCCCAGCTCGCGAAGCAGCGGAACGATGCGCGGCTCCAGGTTGCGCTCCCACAGCGAATACTCGCTCTGGAGCACCGAGATGGGGTGCACGGCGTCGGCACGGCGGATCGTCTGCTCGCCCGCCTCGGAGAGGCCGAGGAAGCGGACCTTCCCCTCGCGGACGAGGTCCGCCATCGTGCCGATCACCTCCTCGATCGGCACCGCCGGGTCCACGCGGTGCTGGTAGAGGAGGTCGATGCGGTCCGTGCCCAGGCGCCGCAGCGAGCCCTCCACCGCCTCGCGGACGTGCTCCGGGCGGCTGTCCACGCCCGATATGGCGCCGTTCTCGAACCTGAAGCCGAATTTGGTGCCGATGACCACGCGGTCGCGCGCCCCGGTCCCCAGCTCCCGGAGCGCGCGGGCCAGCAGCTCCTCGTTCGCGTAGGGCCCGTACGCCTCCGCCGTGTCCAGGAAGGTGCATCCCAGCTCCACCGCGCGATGGATGGTGGCGATGGATTCGCGCTCGTCGCGCTCCTCCGCCGTCCCGTATGCCTGGCTCATCCCCATCAGCCCCAGGCCGATGGCCGAGGCGGTGAGGCCCTGCGTGCCGAGCGTGCGTGTGGGCAGCATATCTCGCGTCCGTGTGGGAAGTGGTTTCCAGCGCACCGGGTCAGGACGCGCGTGTCCCGCCCTGGTACTGCTCGTCGGTGACGTGCTCCATCCAGTCGACGGGCTTGCCGTCCAGCGCCTCCTGGATGGCGATGTGCGTCATGGCCGTCGTGGGTGCGGCGCCGTGCCAGTGCTTCTCGCCCGGCGAGAACCAGACCACGTCGCCGGGGCGGATCTCCTCCACCGGCCCGCCCTCGCGCTGCACCCGGCCGCAGCCGGCCGTGACGATCAGCGTCTGCCCCAGCGGGTGGGTGTGCCACGCGGTGCGCGCGCCGGGCTCGAACGTGACGGCGTTGCCGGCCGCCCGCGCCGGATCGTTCGCCGCGAACAGCGGGTCGATGCGCACCGTGCCCGTGAACCAGTCCGCCGGTCCCTTCCCGGACGGCTGCGAGCCCGCTCGCTTGATCTCCATCGTCAGTTCTCCTTGCTTCTGGATTCGGCAGAGGCCGCGTCGCTCAGCGGCCGACACGTTGTTGCAGGTGCGCGGGGTAACGGTCCCCATGCACGGTGATCTTCGCGGCGGCGTCCTCGATCTCCCGCAGGTCGTCCTCGGTGAGATCGACGGTCGCAGCGCCCAGGTTCTCCTCCAGGCGGTGGAGCTTGGTGGTGCCGGGAATGGGCACGATCCACGGCTTCTGCGCCAGCAGCCAGGCGAGCGCGATCTGCGCCGGGGTCGCGTTCTTCTTCGCGGCGATCCTGGCCAGCAGGCCGACCACCGCCTGGTTCGCGATCCGGTTCTCGGCCGTGAAGCGCGGGAAGGTGCTGCCACGGAGTTCGCTGCTGTCGAACGTCGTGTTCTCGTCGATCTTCCCGGTCAGGAACCCCTTGCCCAGCGGGCTGAACGGCACGAAGCCGATCCCCAGCTCCTCGCACGCCGCCAGCACGCCGTTCGTCTCCGGCTCGCGCCACCACAGCGAGTACTCGCTCTGGACCGCCGCCACGGGCTGCACCGCGTGCGCGCGGCGGATGGTCTGCTCGCCCGCCTCGGAGAGGCCGAAGTGCTTGACCTTGCCCTCGGCGATGAGGTCCTTCACCGTGCCCGCCACATCCTCGATGGGCACGTCCGGGTCCACGCGGTGCTGGTAGTAGAGCTCGATCGCCTCCACTCGGAGCCGCTTGAGCGAGCCCTCGGTGACCTGCCGGATGTTGTCGGGCCGGCTGTTCAGGACCTGGCTCCCACGGCCGAGGTCGAACCCGAACTTGGTGGCGATCGCCACCTGGCGGCGGAACGGCTCCAGCGCCTCGCCCACGATCTCCTCGTTGGCGGCGCCGTAGATCTGCGCCGTGTCGAAGAGCGTCACGCCGCGCTCGGCCGCCGCGCGGACGAGCGCGATCGCCTGCTGCTTGTCCGTCGCCGGGCCATAGCCGTGGCTCAGCCCCATCGCTCCATAGCCGATGGCGGCGACGCTCAAGCCGCCGTTGCCGAGATTCCGCTTCTGCATCTCTACTCCCCTTCGCCTGTCGAAGACACGTGACTGCGGACGCAACCAGGCGTTCTCTCGCCGGGATCGGCCGTTGCCGGTCAGTATTCCTGCCGCGTGGGCCGGAACAGGATCTCGTTGATGTCCACGTCCTCCGGCTGGCTCATCGCGAAGGCGACGGCGCGCGCGAACGAGTCGGCCGGGATCGCAACCTCCTCGTACAGCTTGTTGATCCGCTCGGCGACGGCCGCGTCGGTCACGGTGTTCGGCAGCTCCGTGGCGACCGCGCCCGGCGAGATCACCGTCGTGCGGATGTTGTACGGCTTCACCTCTTGCCGCAGCCCTTCCGACAGGGCGCGGACGGCGTGCTTGGTGGCCGAGTAGACCGCACCGCCCGGCCCGACCTTGTGGCCGGCGACCGAGGAGACGTTGATGATCTGCCCGCTCTTCTGCTGCTGCATGTGCGGGAGCGCCGCGGCGATGCCGTACAGCACGCCCTTGATGTTGACGTCAATCATCCGGTCCCACTCGTCCACCTTCAGGCGCTCCAGCATCGACTGCGGCATCAGGCCCGCGTTGTTGATGATGACGTCGATGCGCCCGTACGTCTCCACGGCCGCGTCCACCAGCCGCTGCACCTGGTCACGCTGGGTCACGTCCGTCTCGACCGCGAGCGCCTTCCCGCCGCTGGCCGTCAGCTCGTTCGCCAGTGCCTGGATGCGATCCACGCGCCGCGCGCCGAGCACCACGGCCGCGCCCTGCGCGGAAAGCAGCCGCGCGGTCGCCTCGCCCAGGCCGCTGCTCGCGCCGGTGATGACGACGACCTTCCCGTCGATTCCTTCAACGTTCTTGCTCACGGTTGTATCTCCAGTAGGCCGAGGGTGATGCATCGCGAGGCAGTCTGCCGTGACGGCAACTTCACCGCCATCGCGAACCTCTTGCGCATGAAGCCTGGCCGGCATGTTCCGAGTTATGGTTCGTCAGCCGGTTTCGAGACAGGCTATCCCGGCTTGCGGCATTTCGCGGATGCACTCGATGCAATCAACCTAATCGCTGACGTGGCGCGGATAAACTTGACGATGCTTCGCAGGCTGATAAGCTGTGGTTCACAATGAATGACGAGCGTGGGAGGCGGATCGACGATCGCTAAGGTCATGTAGACGAAAGGCTTTCACGTCTTCCGAGTAGTTGTCGTATAGCGGGCCTGCGCAGCAGGTGCCGACCGCGGAGGCAGACGGTTCTACGCTTGCGTCCGGCCCTCGGTGGATGACGCGGAAGATGGTAGATGGAGAAATCGGGTAGGGGGCAGCCGGCAATCACCGGCTGCGCCCCTCCCTCACCACCGTACGTGCGGGTCCGCATACGGCGGTTCGGAAGGTTGAGGTGCGGAGTGTGTGGTTCCCCGCCCTGGGCAAAGAGGCTGCTCCCCGCCA
>DASRQW010000281.1 GCA_035696245.1 Longimicrobiaceae bacterium
TCCCGGTGCGAGTGTGAGCGCACTTCGCTGGACGCTCCGCACCATCGTCTCTGACTGCACTCGCAGCGTTACAGTTCTGTATCGGTAAGAGAACGAAACAGCCCTGCCCGCAAGCGGGAGAGGGGAGAACTGCCTGTGGGATTTGGGTTTGCAGCGATTTAGTGGCTGGGTGTCGGTAGATGGAAAAACTCACCGCGGCCTCCAAGGGCGGGTGAGGCAAACGAAGGGGTGCGACCACATCGGCCGCACCCCTTCGTTCATTCCGCATCTGCCAAAAACGTCGTGTTGCCTACGTCTCCAGTGCCTGCGTGTGCAGGCCGGCGAGGCCGCCGCCCGGTGCGGTTCCCACCACGTAGCACTCCAGCGTCACCTCGCCCACGCGGAACACGCGCAGGTCCGGCAGCGTGGCGCGCAACGTGTTCTTGAGCGCTTGAAAGCGCGGGACGAGCGCGACCGACACCGCGTCGGCCGGGTCCGCGCGCTCGATCATTCCGGCGAAGAAGCGGTCGAGCGTGACCTCCTCCACGTGCGCCCCCGGCTTGCCCACCAGCGCCGCGAACCGCTCCGGCGACAGGTCGGCCGCGGTGGCGCTCGGGAAGGTGACGAAGTCGAACGGGTTATCGGCCTCGCTCATGTAGCGCAGGTCGCCCGCGGCCGCCACCAGGGGCGCCCGCACCGTGTCTGCGGCGGCGGCCGAAGCCTCGATGTTCACCGGCTCTCCCAATACGTCTCGATGCTGTCGGGCAGCTTGTCCAGGAAGTTGTAGCCGGTGGCCGCCTCGATCTTGTCCACCGTGGTCGTGTACGCCGTCCACGGCTGCGTGGAGATGCCGGTGATGTTGGGCATGTCCACCGCGATCACCTGCAGGCTGCTGGTGCTGGTCACGTTAGCCAGCCCCTGCCCGTACGGCATGATCACCACGATCTTGTAGTTGCGCGTGTTGATCGCCACCTTGCCGGCGTTGTTCAGCGTGCCGCGGCTGCCGTAGCCGCCGGAGATCACGTACATCTCCTTGTTGCTGATCTGCGCCTGGTCCTGAAGGTACTGCTCGAACTTGTACCACGGGCCGCCGTTCATGTCCTGGTACTGCGGGAGGATGTTCGTCATCTGGAACACCTCCTTGTTGTCCGCCACCGACCAGGTGCGCTCTTCGCTGCGGGTCATGTGCCCGCGGCTGTAGCCGCTGTTGGTGTAGTCGCTGGTGGTCACGCGGTAGCAGCCCGTGGGGAGCGACACGTCGGTGGTGAAGCTGCTGGAGCGGGCCGCGTCGCCGAAGTGCGTCTTGTTCAGGTTCCACGACACCCAGTTGGGGATGCCCTTGGCGCAGTTGTACGACAGGGCCTGCGTGCGGCGCGAGATGATGTAGTCGTCGGCCGAGCTCGCGTCCTTTGGCGTGCCGAACTCCAGGTGGTTGTGGTAGATGGCCGACGGGAACGTCGTGAGCCGGGGCTGGCTGGGATCCGTGCGTGGCGCGGTGGGGACCGTCCTGTCCCCCGAGCAGGAAGCTACGGCGAGGACGGCGAACGCGGTGAGGAGCACGCGAACGGAACGGCGGGGCAGCGCTTGGGACATGCAGGTCTCCGTGGAACGGGATCAGGTTGTCCAGCCCGGGCACGACATCTTACGACTCATTCGTACGTTTCGGATAGATGCGCCGTACCGGAACCGTCACGTGCGTCCACCTGCGCCATTTCGCGAGCCATCTCCCCGTGAACGTCAGGGCTGAGCGAAGCTTTTCGTCCCGCTGGTTAGATGCGGAGCGGCGGATGCCGGCGGGCGATTGGCGCCGTCGCGCAAACCGTGACGGCCACGTAAGTTGGGCGTACGGGAGATGGCACCTCTGGCGCTCGATGAACGGTGAGGCGGTGCAATGGAGGTCCATTTCGACGATGTGGAGGGAGCGCTGAAGACGGAGAACCGTGACCGCGGAGGTGGGATGCGAGAGAGGAGTGCGGTGATGGCGATGCTGGCGTCGGCCGCGCTGGCGGGGTGCGCGGGGCCGCGGATGCCCGGGCCCGCGGAAGCGCCGCTCCAGGCGATCGTGTCCGTGACCGAGGGATGGGATGCGAGCGCCGCGACGGTGCAGCGGTGGGAGCGCGCCCGGCCCGGCGCGCCGTGGACCCGCGTGGGAGATGCCGTCCCCGCGGTCGTCGGACGGAGCGGCCTGGGGTGGGGCGTGGGCCTGCACGTGACGCCGGGCGGAGACGGGCCGGTGAAGAGGGAGGGGGACGGGCGCGCGCCGGCCGGCATCTTCCGCTTGAGCACTGCGTTCGGGTACGCCCCGGCGGACTCGGTCGTGTGGATCCGCCTGCCGTACCGCCAGTCCACCGCCGCCAGCCAGTGCGTGGACGACGGCGCATCTGCGCACTACAACACGCTGGTGGAGCGGACGGATGTGGCGCGGCCCGACTGGAGCAGCCACGAGGAGATGCGCCGCGGCGACGAGCTTTACCGCCTGGGCGTGTTCGTGGACCACAACGCCGCGCCGACGGTAGCGGGACGCGGCTCTTGCATCTTCCTGCACATCTGGGCGGGCCCCACCGTCGGCACCGCGGGCTGCACCGCCTTCGCCCCCGCCCGGCTGGAGGAGATCGTCCGCTGGCTGGACCCTGCCGCCCGCCCCGTGCTCATCCAGCTCTCCCGCGCGGAGTACGAACGCCTCCGCGCCGCGTGGGATCTGCCGTAGCTGAAACGGGGCTCTCCACGTTCTGGAGAGCCCCGCCTCTGCAAACCCGTTCAGCACTGCGACCGATTTTTCGTCCTCGCGCAGGCAGTCGGGGTCTCCGCCCGCCGCCGTCCTCAGTTCCGCGCGTCTCCAGCCACCGCCGCGGGCACTGCGCCTGCCTTTCCCGTCGGAAACGTCCACGCGACCACGGCGCCGCCGCTGGGGGCCGGTGCGACGGTGAACGAGAGGAGGCGCCGGTCGATGGGGTTGTTGGGGTGCGCGTGGCTGTAGCGCACGACCTTGAGGCCGCTGAAGGTGCCGATGGCGGCGCCCACCAGCACGTCGCTGGCCCAGTGCTTGTTCTCGTACATGCGCGACGCGCCGATGAGCGTGGCGCCCCCGAACATGAGCGGGCCCACGTACTTGCCCGAGCCGGGCCACCAGCGCGACGTCTCGGCCGTGACGGCGGCGGCGGCGGCGAACCCGGCGGTGGTGTGGCCGGAGGGGAACGACTTGTAGTCGTCGCTCTTGAAGCCGCGGGTGAACCGGAAGTCGTACGGATGCTCCACGTCCACGAACGGCCGGCGGCGCCCCGCGAAGTTCTTCACCACGTCGGTGATGGCGGTGCCGAGAAGGATAGCCTCGGTGCCGTGCAGGCCCAGGTCGGCCACGCGCGGCTGGTGGGTGAGGCGACCCACGGCGTACATGCCCGTGCCGATCACCAGCGAGCCGGGCACGGCGGTCACGTCGAAGGCGCGCGCGGTGTTCTTCAGGAAGTGGCTCGACTGCCGCGAAGAGTCCTGGAGCTCCCGCGCGATGGCGCGGTCAGCCGGCCCAAGGGCGATGGTGGCGAGCACGAAGCCGCCGGCCAGGTAGGCGTCGTGCCGCGTGAACAGCGTCTCCGGCGGCTTCGAGGTGTCCGCCGGCGGCGGGGAGGCTACCTGCTGCGCCGCCGCCGGTAGCACGCCGCCCGCCAGCACTACCGCCGTCCACACGGTCGCGATACCGCTCCTGCATCTCCCACGCATCGAACGCCTCCGTGTTGGGTTACGTGCAGCCGTCCAGCTTCCCTCGCTGCTGCCCAGGGTGCGCCGAGACCGCTTCATCTCCGCCTCGTTACATCACAAGCCGCGCCACCCCGCCATCCACCGCATCCGCCGAATCGCCAAGGACGGGCTACGCCGTTCTTCGCGCCTGCGGTCCCGGCACATCGACCAAATCCGTATCCATCGACGCGCATCGACCACTTCGTATCCGCCGGCCGGCCAGCATCCACCGACTGCTCCATTTCTGCCCGGCTTCCAGCACCGCCGATCTCCCGCATCCGCCACCGATTCACCATCAACCGATCACCCCGCAGTTCGCCCTGCCGTGCATCTCCCGAATCGGAGGGCGTCAGGCCGGATGCGGCAGTGGCGCTGGGGCAGGCGTTGCATCGTCCTCGCGCTCGTGCAGCCGGTAGCCGGGGCCGCGGATGGCGACGAGCAGGGCGGGGACGGCGAAGAGCGTGATGGGCGTCGAGAGCGCCAGGCCGCCGATGACCGCCAGCGCGAGCGGACGCTGCAGCTCCGCCCCCGCGCCGAGGCCGAGCGCGAGCGGCGCCAGTCCGAAGAGCGTGCAGAGCGTGGTCATTAGGATGGGCCGCAGGCGGGTGCGCGCGGCGGCGAGGATGGCCTCGCCCAGCGGTTCGCCCTCGTGGCGCATGCGGTGCTGCGTGAAGTCCAGCAGGATGATGCCGTTCTTCACGATGAGGCCCACGAGGAGGACGAGGCCCATGAGCGACGACACGTTCAGCGGCGTGCCCGTCGCCAGCAGCAGCGCCACGGCGCCCACGAACGAGAGCGGCGCCGCGAGCACGATCACCAGCGGCTCCACGAACGACTCGAACTGCACGACCATCACGGCGACGACGGAGAGCGCGGCCAGGGCGAGCACGGCCAGCAGCGACTTGAACGCCGCCTGCTGCCCGGCGTACTGCCCGCCGATCTCCACGCGCAGGCCGGGCGGCGGCGGGTTGGCGGCCAGCACGGCCTTCACGTCCGTCATCACCTCGCCGAGCGAGCGGCCCTCCACGCCTCCGGTGATGGCGATCATCTGCCGCTGGTTCTCGCGCCGCAGCTCGGCGCGCGAGTCCTCCTCGCGCACGGTGGCGACGGTGCCCAGCGGCGCCTCCTGGTGCGTGGACGGGCTGAAGACGGGCAGGCTGCCCAGCCTCGCGGGGTCGAACCGAACCGCGTCGGGCGCGTGCACCCGCACGCCGATGGTGCGGTCTTCGGCCCGCACCTCGCCCGCGGGGGCGCCCAGGAGCGCGGCGGCGACTTGGCCGTTCACGTCGTCGGCCGTCATGCCGAGCTGGCCGGCGCGCGCCTGGTCCACCCGCAGCAGCAGCTCCGGGCTGGGCTCGCTCACGCCGTTGAAGAGGTCGACCAGCCCGTCCACCTTCTCCAGCGGCGCCGAGACCTTGCGGGCGTACGCCTCCATCTCGTCCAGCCGGTCGCCGAAGACCTTGATCTCCACGGGGTTGGCGCTGCCCGCCAGGTCGTTGATCACGTCCGACAGGATCTGCACGAACTCCACCTGCAGCCGCGGCACCTGGTGCTCCAGCCGGCCGCGCACGTCCTCGATGACCTGGAAGATGGTGCGCGAGCGCTGGCTGCGCGGCTTGAGGCGCACGACCATGTCACCCACGTTCTGCTCCGTGGCGAACAGCCCGAGCTCGGCGCCCGTGCGCCGCGACGTGCCCTCGATCTCGGGCGTCTGCGCCAGGATGCGCTCGGCTACGTGCACCTGCCGGTCGGTTTCCTCCAGCGCCGTGCCGCCGGGCGTGAAGTAGTCGAGCACGAACGCGCCCTCGTCCATCTCCGGAAGGAAGCCGGTGCCCACGAACTTCTGCGCGAAGTAGCCGCCGACGATGAGCAAGACGGCGGGGATCACCACCAGGCGCGGCCTCCGCAGCAGCGCGGCCAGTGCCCGCTCGTACCGCAGCGTGAGCCGGTGGAGGAAGCGGGCGATGCGGGCCGGGATGCCGCGCCAGCCGCGGGGGATGGGCCCTTCGGGATCCTCCTCTTCCCCCGCCTTCACGAACTGCTCCGCCAGCAGCGGGATCAGCGTGAGCGCCAGGAAGAGCGAGACGAGGACGGCGAGCGAGAGGGTGATGGAGAGCGCCTTGAAGAACTGGCCGACCACGCCCTCCAGCAGGCCCAGCGGGACGAAGACCACCACTGTGGTGATGGTGGAGGTGACCACCGGCCACACCAGCTCCGCCACGGCGTCGCGGATCGCCAGCGAGCGGTCCGGCGTGAAGGCCAGGTGCCGCGCGATGTTCTCCGTCACCACGACCGAGTCGTCGATCACCAGGCCGATGGCGATGGCCATGCCGCCCAGACTCATCAGGTTGAACGTCTGCCCCAGCAGCCACATGCCGAACACGCTGATGGCCATGGTGATGGGGATGGACGCGGCGCTGATGGCGGTGATGGGGCCGTGGCGGAGGAAGAGCAGGAGGATGACGACTGCCAGGATGGCGCCGATGAGCATGGCGTCGCGCACGGAGCCCACGGCGTCGCGCACCAGCACGGCCTGGTCGTACACGGGCGTGACGGTCACGCCGCGGGGCAGCGTCTTCTGAAGCTCCGCCATCACCGCCTGCACGCTGTCGGCGATGGCGACGGTGCTGCCGCCCACCTGGCGCGTGACGTTGATGAGCGCGGCGGGCCTGCCGTTGCCCGCCACCAGGCGGGTGTGGTCCTCCGTCCCCAGCCGCACCTCCGCCAGGTCGCTCACGCGCGTGCCGGGGCGCACGACGACGTTGGCGACGTCATCCACCGTATGCGTCTCCTGGTCGGTGACGACGAGGAGCTGCTTGTAGTCCTGCGACACGCGCCCCACGGCGGCGCTGTTCATCTCCGCCTTGATCGCGTCGGCCAGGTCGCCGTAGCTCAGGCCCAGCGTCGTCAATCGCGCCGGGTCGGCCACCACCTCGATCTCGCGCACGTCGCTGCTCTGCACGTCCACGCGCCCCACGCCGGGGATGCGGGAGACGACGGGGCGGATGCGGAACTGGGCGAGGTCGTACAGGTCTGTGGGGCTCGCCCCCAGCAGGTTGTACGAGAGGATGGGGAAGACGCTGGGCGTGAGGCGTTCGACCTCCACGTCGATGCCGGGCGGGAGCGTCCCCTGCACCTGGCTCACGCGCGCCTGCACCTGCTGGAGCGCCTGGGCCATGTCGGTATTGGGCAGGAAGTCGACGTTCACCTCCGCGCTGCCGCGGATGGACCGCGACCTCACGCGCAGCACGCCGGGGACGACGCTCACCGCCTCCTCGATGGGGCGCGAGATGCCGAACACCACCTGCCGCGCCCCCAGCGCCGAGCCCTGGGCTACGATGCCGATGCGCGGAAAGGTCAGCTCCGGGTAGATGGCCGATGGCATGCGCAGCGCCGCCCACACGCCCGCCGCGCTCACCAGCGCGACGAGGAGGTAGACGAACCGCCGCTGGCGGGAGAGGAGGCCGGAGAGCGTCACGGCGTGCCCCGGCGGATGCGCGCGCCGTCCTGCACGCCGTACGCGCCCTTGCCCACCACAGTCTCGCCGCCCTTCAGCCCGCTCGTCACCTCCACCGCATCCGGATGGCGGGCGCCGACGGTGACCTCCTGCGCGTGGGCGATGCCTTTGGCGTCGACCACGAAGACGCGAAGGCCCGTGCCCTCCGGCACCAGCGCCTCCGGCGGCACGGTCACGGCCGCGGGATGCTCGGCGATGCCGATCTCGGCGTACACGTCCTGGCCCACGAACAGGTTGCCCGACGCGTGGGGGATGGTGGCGCGCACCTGCACGCTGCCGCTGGCGGTGTCGATGGCCGCGCCCACGCCGGCGACGACGCCGGTGCCGAGCAGGACGCCGCTCGCGTCGCGACCCGCCATCACCCGCACGGGCATGCCGCCGCGGATGCCGGACGCCTTCTCCGGCGGGAGCGAAAGGGAGACTTCCAGCCCTGCGGGATCGACCACCTGCACCAGCGTCTGCGCCGGGTCCGCCGGCCCGTTCAGGCGTGCGGAGACGGAAGATACGACGCCGGGGATGGGGGAGCGGAGCGTGGCCTGGGCGCGCGTGTGCGCGGCGGTGACCAGCGCCGCCCGCGCGTCCGCCAGCGCGGCGGCGGCGGCCTCGGCGTCCTTCCGCGGGACGATGCCGGCTGCGGACAGGCGCGCGGCCCGGTCGTACGCCTGCTGCGCGGTGGTGCGCGCCGCCTCCGCCTTGCGCGCGTCGGCCTCCCACGCCGTCGCGTCCAGCTCCACCAGCGGCTGCCCGCGTGCCACCCGCTGGCCGGGCGCGACGAGGATGCGCAGGACGCGCGTGGGTGCGGGCGCCGCCAGGTCCGCCATGTGCCCCGGCGCCGCGCCCACGACACCGAGCGCGCCGATGGTCACGGGGAAGGCGCGGACCTGCGCCACCGCGAGCTCCGCCGTCACCTCGGGGATGGAATCGGCCGCCGCCGCATCGCCCGCGGCTGCCGCTTCGCCGCCCTTCTTGCAGCCGGCGGCGGCGGCGAGGACGAGCAGCGCCGCCCCGCATCTCCCGAAACGCGTCACGGCGCGCCTCCCACGGTGCGGGCGAGCGCGGCGGAGGCCTCGGCGCCGCGCAGGGCGGCCAGGTCCTGCACGTACTGCCGCAGGGCGTCGCGGGCGGTGCGCTGCGCTTCGAGGACGGCGGGGAGGGTGAAGGCACCCTCTCGGTAGCCGCGTACGGACATCTGCACCACCCTTTCGGCGTGCTCCAGCAGGGAACGGTCGCGCGCGGCCCGCACACGCGCGGCGGCCCGGTCGCGCTCGGCGGCGGCCTGCGCGGCGGCGGCGCCCCGGCGGGCTGCCTCCAGCTCCGCCTGTGCGCGCAGCAGGTTGGCGCGAGCGGTGGCGATCCCGCCGCGGTTGCGGTCGAACACGGGCAGCGGCACGGCCACGCCCACGGTGGGGAGATATCCCTTCTCCCCGCCCGTGGGATCGTGCCACTCCACGCCCGCCGTGATGGACGGCGCGGCGAAGCGGCCCGCGCGCTCCTGCGCCACGCGCGCCTGCCCCGCCGCCACGTCCGCCTGCGCCGCGCTCACCCGCAGCGGCGTCGCGGCCGCTGCCGTGGAGGCCGGGGGGGCGAGCGGAAGGCCCGCCAGCGAGTCGGCGAGGATGATCGCGACACGGTCCGCCTCCATCCCCATCTGCGTCTGGAGGTCCAGCAGCGCAGCGACCTGCTCCAGCGAGTCGGCCAGCGCCTGGTTCTCGAAGCCGCCCTGCGTGACCGTGGCAAGCTCCACGTCCAGATCGCTGGCGTCGCCCGCGTCGCGGCGCACGCGCGTGAAGCGCACCAGCTCGTCACCCTCGCGCGCGGTTCGGCGGGAGAGCGCGGCCAGCTCCCCTGCGGCGGCGGCCCGCGCGTAGGCGCTCTCCACGTCGAAGCGTACCGCCGCGCGCTCCACCGCCAGCCTGTAGCCCGCCGCCTGCGCGCCCGCCCGCGCCGCGTTCAGGCGCGCCGAGCGCAGCCACGGGAGCTCCAGCGGCTGCTCGGCGATGGCGTGGTACTGCGGGGGCGACTTGCTGTAGGTGAGGCTGGCCGTGGGGTTGGGGAACGCGCGGGCGACGACGACGTCCGCCCGCGCCACCGCTACGTCGGCCTCCGCCACGCGGGCGCGGGTGCCGCGCGCCAGGGCCGCGGCCACGGCCTCGTCCAGCGTCACGCGCTGCTGCGCGGCGGCGGGCGCGGCGATCAGCGCGAGTCCGGCGAGCAGGGCCACCGGCCTGGAGACGAGCAAGACGGCCCGCTTCACGATTGACCTCAGATGTGATCCGTCCACTCGCTCCCCACCACCCTGTTCGTTGATGACCGGCATCCGTGGTCGCCGAAGACGTCGCACTCGCCGGAAGTGCCGGCCAGGCGAGCACGTCCGGAGGCGCGGGACGCTAACGATTCGGAGCTTACGCTCGGATAACGGCAGCGGCACGCAGAACCCAGTCCGCGTATGCGATCTCCGGGCCAGAGACGGTGGAGGCACCCCCCACCGGCCACGCAAGCCGATCCACCTCATTCGCCGGCCACTGCCGAAATCCGCGACGCAATCGTCCGGTTTCGCTGGCGGATTTCCGTCGACGGACTCCGTCTCAGCCGGTCGAATCCGCGAGTGCGCCGCTGTCGGCCGCCGGGAGATGGAGGACGAACTCGTTGCCGCTGCCCGCGGGCTCCGCGAGCCGCAGGGTCCCGCCGTGCGCCTCGGCGATCCAGCGCGCGATGGCCAGGCCGAGACCGGCGCCCGCCGCGCCGCCGGGGTTCGGGCCGCCGGACCGGGAGCGGTCGCCGCGGAAGAAGCGCTGGAAGAGCTTCGCGCGCACGTCGGGGGCGATGGGCGGCCCCTCATCCCGCACGCCGAGCCGGTACCCCCGCCCGTCGCGCTGGACGCTGACGGTGACGAGCGAGCCGGCGGGCGCGTACTTGACCGCGTTGTCCAGAAGGTTCGCGACGAGCCGGTGCAGCAGCGACTCGTCGCCCCGCAGCGGCGCGTCGTCCGCGGCGTCCACGCGGATGGAGATGCGGCGGGGCTCCGCCAGCATGCGCATGGCCCGCGCGGCGTCGGCGGCGATCTCGTTCAGGTACAGCTCGGCGGGCTGGAGCGGATGCTCGCCGGCGTCGGCGCGGGCCAGCAGGAACAGGTCGTCCACGATGCGCGAGAGCCGCCGCCCCTCGCCCTGCACGACGGCCAGCGCATCGCGGTACTCGCCCGCCGGCCGGCCGGCCCGCGACAGCACCACGTCCGCCTCGGCGCGCACGATGGCCACCGGCGTGCGCAGCTCGTGCGCGGCGTCGGCCATGAAGCGCCGCTGCTGCCCGATGGCGCTGCTCAGCCGCTCCAGCAGGCCGTTGAAGACGGTGGCCAGGTGCCCCAGCTCGTCGCGCGGGTTGGGAACGGGAAGCCGCTCGTGCAGGTTCTCGGTGCCGATGCGGGCGGCCTGCGCGCTCATCGCCACCACCGGCGCCAGGCTGCGCCGCGCCAGCAGGTATCCCCCCGCACCCGCCAGCAGCAGCGCCAGCGGGATCGCGATGCCGAACGCGGTGCGTGCCCGTTGCAGCAGCTCGTCGCGCTCCTCCATCGGCTGGACCGCCGCCACCGTCAGCGTCCGCCCGGAGAGCGTCACCTTCACGGGAAAGACGCGGTCGGCGCCGCGCCCCTCCGCGATCGTGAACGCGCGGGGCGCGCCGCGGCGCCGGGCCAACGCGGCGGCGAGCGCCGCGGGGTCGGGCGCAGGCGTGTGCGGGTCGGCGGGGCTGGCGGCCACCAGCCCGCCGCGCCCGTCGAACACCATCACCCGCGTCTCGCCCAGACGGAAGCTGGCCGCCGTCTCCGTCGCCGCGCCGCGAAGCGACGGGTCGTCGCCCGCCTCGCCCGCCAGCTCCCCCGCGAAGGCGTGCGCCGCCTCGGAGAGCAGCTCGTCCATACGGTGCAGGCTGCTGCGGGCCAGGTAGGCGTACGTGGCCGCCGCGAACGCCACCAGCACCGCGCCCAGCACGGCCGTGTGCCACAGCGCCAGGCGCAGGCGCACCGACTCAAGCATCGGACGACGGGTCGCCCAGCAGGTAGCCGGCGCCGCGCCGGGTGTGGATGAGCGGCGGAGCGCCGGCATCCACCTTGGCCCGCAGGCGGTTGATGTTGACCTCGATGGCGTTGGAGAGGGGGTCGTGGTTGTCGTCCCACACGTGGGCGCACAGGTCCGCCCGGCTCACCACCCGCCCCGCGTTGCGCGCCAGGTACTCCAGCAGGGTGTACTCCTTGGCGGTCAGGCGGATGCCCCGCCCGGCGCGCCGCACCGTCTGCGCGCGGGTGTCGACCACCAGGTCGGCCACGCGGATCTCGCTGGGCAGCAGCTCGGGCGCGCGCCGCATCAGCGCGCGCAGCCGTGCCAGCAGCTCGCCGAAGTCGAACGGCTTGGACAGGTAGTCGTCGGCTCCCGCGTCCAGCCCGGCGATGCGGTCGGCCACGGCGTCGCGAGCGGTCAGCATCAGCACCGGCACCCGCGAGCCGCGGGCACGCAGCGCCCGGCACACCTCGATGCCGTCGGGCGCGGGCATCATCACGTCCAGCACCACGGCGTCGTACTCGTTCATCGCCGCCATGCGCAGCGCGGCCCGCCCGTCGCCCACCGCGTCCACGGCATATGCGGACTCGGCCAGGCCGCGCTCCAGGATGCTGCGCAGGTGCGCGTCGTCTTCGGCGACCAGAACCCGCATCTTCCCTACCTGTCGGAGGATGTGCGGCGCGGGGCGGGTGCGGCGGTCGCGCCGTGGCACGTTTCGCGGCCCGCGTCGCGGAAGGCCGACCCCGCCACGGGCACGAACTCCCACGCGTACCGGCCGCGCTCCAGCGACAGACGGAGGACGCCGTGGGTGGAGTCGTCCAGAGCCTCGCTGTTGGGGGTGCGGCCGCGGGCGCGGTACAGCCCCGCGCCGCCGGTGCCCACCACGAACTGGCGGATGCCGCGCGCGTCGTCGCGGCGCCCCGCCGAGTCCATGGGCGCGAACCGCTCGTACATGTGGTCGTGGCCGGAGAGCACCACGTCGGCCCCCGCGTCGTAGAGAATCTGCCAGAACGCCGCCATGCGCGGGCGGGGGCCGTGCATGCCGGAGCTGAACCGCGGCGTGTGCCAGTAGGCCAGCGTGCACGCCGCGGGGTGCGCCGCCAGGTCCGCCCGCAGCCACCGCGCCTGTGGCGAAGCCGGGCCCACGTCGATGCCGCTGTTCAGCGCCACCACGTGCCACGCGCCCGCCTCGTAGCTGTAATAGCCCAGCCCCGCGGGGCCCGCCAGTGAGCCGAAGTAGCGGAAGTACGCCGCCGCCGTCCCGGCGCTGTATTCGTGGTTTCCCGGCACCGGCCGCGACCGTGCACGGAAGCGGCCCCACGTGGGCGCGTAGCACGTGGCGAAGTCGCGGTCGCTCCCGGTGGGGTACGCCTCGTCGCCCAGCACCGCCACCACGCCCGGCATGCGCTCCACTAGCCGCGCGGTCGCCTCGGCCGCGCCCCGGGGGCACTCCGCCACGTCGCCCGCAGCGATCATCGTCGCGTCGCCCCGCCCGGCCCGCTGGGCCCTGGCCGGGAACGGAGCGGCGGCGGCCGCCAACGCGACCGCCGCCGCCACCACCCGGCGCCGGGCGCGGCTTCTTTCAGTGCCTGTAATCCCGGCGTGGATCATTCGTCTTCCCGAGAGAGGTTGGGGCAGGCGGGAACGCCTGCCGGAGCGGCTACGGGCGCTTCGGCGCGGCAGCCTTCTCGCGGCGTTCGGCGCGCGCCTCGGCCCGCTCTTCGGCCGGGCCCTCGTGCTGCTTGGCGATCACGGCGCCCGTCAGCGCGTCCACGTTCACCTCGTCGATCCCGCGCCGCCCGGCCACCTGGATGTCGAAGGAGTAGATGAGCTTCCCGTGCTCGCGCTCCAGCTCTGCGGACTTCACGCGGCCGTTGGGAACCAGCGCCAGCGCCGTGGCACGCGCCGCCGCCTCGGTCACGCGGGCCTGGCGCGCGAGCTGGGCCTGCGTCTCGTGGCGGGGGTGGTGGGCGGGCTGCGTGCCGCCCTGCTGCGCCGAAGCGGCTCCCGCCGTCGCGCACAGCGCGGTGACCAGGGCGATCGTCATGATCTTCATCGGGTTCTCTTTCGGTCGGGTACGTGGGCCCGTGGGGCAGCCCGGCGGCCGGCGCGTTCGCGTAGCCGTTGTAACCAAGCTATCCCGCAATACCTTGCGGCTCGATAACGGCCGCGCGGCGCGTGGGAAGGGTTCGGGAGATGGCGTCCGGCGTCCTGCCGGAGGCCGTGCGGCCGGCTGTTTCGGGAGATGCGACGACGGTGCCGCGCGGGGAACGGCATCTTCCGGGCACTGGAACGCAGATGGTTTTCCGCATCTTCCCCGCTGTGGCGAGGCGCGGTGGCGACGGGAGATGCGCTGCGCTGCCGGCCGCCTACCCCGCGCCGGATCCCCAGTCCCCGCCCAGCTCCACCTCGCAGAGCTCGCTGGGTGCCGCCGGGTCGTCGAGGTCCAGGACGACGAAGAGGCGCGCGGGATCGTCCTCCGCCGGCACCAGGCCCTCGATCTTGCCGGCGAACCGGCGCCCGTCCGCGTCCGCCACCACCGTCCAGCGCGGCACGCCGTCGCGCCCGATCACGCCCAGCGCGGAGCCCGCGACCGGGCCGTCGCGCGTCGCGTCCGGCGATTCCTCCGCCGCGGCGGAGAAGAGGACGGTCGATCCGGCCGCCACCGCGTCCGTGAACGTCAGCCTCGCCCCGCCGATGCTGCCAAGCTCGTACTGCACGACACGGGAGATGCGCGGCGGCCCGGACGACTCCGGCGCGCCGAGGTACGCGAGGAGCGCGGCCAGATCGAGGTCGCACGTCGCGTCCACCGGCAGGAGGCTAGCGGTGGGCGCGCCGTTGCCGCGGTTGAAGAGGCGCACCGCGCCGTGCACCAGCGCCGCGCCTTCCACGTTCAGCTCGCTCCCGGCGAAGTCAGTCTCTGCCCGCAGCGCGGCGTACAGCGCGCGCGCATCCACCATCGTCGCATACGGCTCCGCATCTCCCCAGCCGCGGAACACGGCGATGGTTTCGCGCACGGGCGTGGAGCCGGAACCGAACGCCAGCAGCCAGTCGCCGTCGGCAGCGGGCACGACGACGGCGGCCTCCAGGTCGAGCTTGAAACGCTTGTTGCCGCGCACGTCGTCGAACTGGCGCTTGCCATCCGCGCCCGCGGGCAGCGTCACCGCACGCACGGATACCGCGTCCGCATCCACCAGCGCGAGGAAGTTCGCATCGTCCTGCACCACCGCGAGCCGCCGCCCCACGCGCACGATGGACGAGCCCGCGCGGACGTGCGCCGGCCGGTCCAGCGCCGCGTCCGCCCCCGTCGCGTACAGCAGCGGCGTCCGCCGCACCACGCGCGCGGCGAGCGAAGCATCTTCGATTCCCAGGATCTTCTGCGTCATCTGTCCCGTCTCACAACGCGGTAGGATCAGAGTTGGCTAGACCAAACATTGACGACTGATCGGGTTCGGAATCCGGCGGACTGGAATGCCGCGCGTCGCAGTTCGACCGATGCGAGGCGCGTCTACCCTTCGCATCCGGCGAGCTTTCGGCATCTCCGGCGGGAGCATATGCTAGAGGGCTCGCGCGAGGAAGATCCCGCCGCGCATGCCCGGCCGCAACGCCGTCTCTTTCCGCTTCCCGCCCGGAGTGCGATCATGCCCGAGACGCAGACGATCTTCGACGCGATCAAGGCTGGCGACACCGCCGCGGTGACGGCGCTGCTGGAGGCGGACCCGGGCCTCGCGGCCGCCCGCGACGCGACGGGCACGTCTGCCGTGACGTTCGCCGCGTACCACCGGCGCGCCGATGCGCTCGCGCTGCTGCTCGCCCGCGCGCCGGAGCTGGACGCTTTCGAAGCCGTGATCGTGGGCGACGAGGACCGCCTGCGCGCGCTGTTGGATGCCGATCCGTCGCTGCTGCACGCGTACAGCGGCGACGGGACCACGCTGCTGCACTTCGCGGCGTTCTTCCGGCACGCGCCCATCGTCCGCCTGCTGCTGGAGCGCGGGGCCGATGCGCGGGCGCGGACCCGCAACGCGATGGCGAACACGCCGCTGCACGCCGCCCTCGCCGGCCACCTTTCCGTGGAGGACGTGCGCCTCTTGCTGGACGCGGGCGCCGACGTGAACGACCGCCAGCACGGGGGATACACCGCCCTCCACTCCGCCGCCATGCACGGCGACGACGAGATGGTCTCGTTGCTCCTGGACCGCGGCGCCGACCCCGCCCTCCCCGCCGACGACGGCAAGACCGCTGCCGACTTCGCCCGCACCGCGGGTCACGCCACGCTCGCGGACCGGCTGGCGGGTCAGGCCGCACCCGGCTGAAGCGAAGGCGCGGACCGGGAGACGCCCCCTCCCCCAGCCCCTCCCCCGCAAGCGGGAGAGGGGAGCAACTCACGGCGGCG
>DASRQW010000282.1 GCA_035696245.1 Longimicrobiaceae bacterium
ACCGCGGCCTCGCGCCCGCGGAGCATCCGCGCCTCCTCGCGCGCCGTCTCCGCCACCTCGCCCGCGGCGTCCGCCCTCGCGCGAAGTCCCTCGCCCTGCTCCGTCCACAGCTCCGTCTGCTCGCCCAGCCGCGCCACCTCCGCCGCGAGCTGCGCCTCCTGCAGGACGAGACGGGCGATGCGCTGCTCGGCCTCCGCGTGGCGCCGCTCCAGCGACGCGCGCTCGCCCTCCGCGCCCGCGATCTCCCGCGCCACGTCGCGCGAGCGGGCAGCCGCGGCCTCGCTCGCCTGCCGGTGCGAGGCGACGGTGCCGCGCAGCGCCGCGTTCTCCTCCACCCGCTCCTCCAGCCGGTCGCGCAGCGCCTCCAGCCGTCCGGACGCGCGCTCACGCTCGACCCCAAGCCGCTCCGCCTCGGACGAGAGCGATGCCGCTCGCTGCGCCAGCTCCCCCCGCTCGCGCACCAGTTGGGCGATGCGCATCTCCGCGTGCGCACGGCGCTCGTCCGCCAGCAGGATCTCCCGCTCGCGCGCATCCAGCCGCCGCCGCACGTCCTCCAGCCGGGCGGAGACGACCGCGCGGCGGCGCGTCAGCTCCGCGCCCTCGATCCGCCGCTCGGCCAGCACCGCCTCGGCCGTGGAAAGCTCGGCGTGCTGGTCTCCCTCCTCGCGCTCCAGCACGGACAGCCGCGCATCTCCCGTTGCGAGCGCGGCGGATAGCGCGGCCATCTCGGCGCGCGCGGCGGCTACTTCCAGGTCCAGGCGGCGCGCCTGCAGCTCCGCGTGGCGCTGCGCCTTCTTCCGCTGGCGCGAGAGCGTGCGAACCTTGGACTCGACTTCGGAAACGAGGTCGTTCAGGCGGGCGAGGTCGCCTTCCGCACCCTCCAAGCGGCGCTGCGCGGCGCGGCGGCGGTCTTTGTACTTGCCGATGCCGGCGGCCTCCTCGAACAGCGCGCGCCGCTCGTCTGCCCGCTCGCTGAGGATGGCGTCGATCATCCCCGCCTCGATGATCGAGTAGGCGTTCGACCCCAGGCCGGTGTCGCGCAGCAGGTCGTGGACGTCGCGCAGGCGGCACGCCGTGCGGTTCAGCGCGTACTCGCTGCCGCCCTCGCGGAACACCTTCCGCGTGACCTCGATCTCGCTCTGGGGGATGGGGACCGAGCCGTCCTCGTTGCTGAAGACGAGCGTGACCTCGGCGAAGTTCAGCGGTCGGCGCTTGGTGGTGCCCTGGAAGATGACCTCCTCCATCTTCGCGCCGCGGACCGCGCTCGCGCGCTGCTCACCCAGCACCCAGCGCACCGCGTCGGCCGTGTTCGACTTGCCGCAGCCGTTGGAGCCCACGATGGCGGTCACGCCGTCGCGGAACTCGATGGTGGTGCGGTCGGCGAACGACTTGAAGCCGTGCAGGCGGAGGGAGCTGAGCTTCACTTGTTGATGGCGGGGGGCCGGCCGGTGCGCTCCACCAGGCGCGCGGACACCTGGTTCTTCGCGAGCAGCTGGCCCATGCCGCGGGCGCCCAGGCTGTCGCGATAGGCGCCGCCGTACAGGCGCCAGCGCTCGGTGCCGTCCGCGAACGGGACGGGCACGGTGTAGGTGGGAACGCCCTTGCGAAGCAGCGCCTCGGCGCGGTTGGCGGCGGCCGTGTCGGACGTGAAGACGCCCAGGTCGTAGGCGAGATGGCGGGACTGGATCAGGTCCCACGGACCCGTGACGGCGTCGGGTTCGGCCACCTTGGCGTCCACCAGCCGCTGGCGCAGCGCCGCGGCCTGTGCCGTGTCGGCCATCATCCCCGCGAAGACCTTGAAGTACAGCCGCCCGCCGTTGTCTTCGGGGACGATGTAGAAGCGCGCCTCGGGGAAGGAGCCGGCTTTAGTGTCGATGAGCCGCTGCGCCCCGTTCAGGTCCGCGAAGTTGGCGACGGACACCGCGTACGGGAGACGCGCGCCCGCCTCGGCCGGCGGCGCGCCGCGGGGCGGGGGGGGACCCGCGGGCGCGGGCTTCACGCCGTCCGCCCCGGCGGACGCCCCCCCGCCGAGCGCGAAGAGCTCCGGCTTGTAGGTGTA
>DASRQW010000283.1 GCA_035696245.1 Longimicrobiaceae bacterium
TGCGTGCCGACCCCGCCGCCGCCGTGCAGGTGTGGGCCGCGCCGGGCGACCAGCGCGTGACGCGCGTGGGCCGCGTGCTGCGCCGCTACCGCCTGGACGAGCTGCCGCAGCTGGTGAACGTGCTGCGCGGCGAGATGAGCATCGTGGGGCCGCGGCCCGAGCAGCCCAACATCTTCCTGCAGCTCCGCGAGCAGATCGACGGGTACGGCGACCGGCAGTGCGTGCTGCCCGGCATCACCGGGTGGGCGCAGGTGAACCAGCCGTACGACCGTTGCGTGGAGGACGTGCGCGCCAAGCTCGCCTTCGACCTGGAGTACGTCCGCGCGCAGTCACCCATCCGCGACCTGCTCATCCTGCTGCGCACCGTGCCGGTCGTGTTCTTCCGGCGCGGCGCATGGTGACCAGTTCGCCCGATCTCCGCCTTCTCCGCATCCACCGCTCCTAGATCCACCGCTCCGACAGACTTCCGGACCAACCGGCTCTTCCCCGCACGCCCAACCGGATCGTCGCCCCAACGCCGGTGTTCGCCCTCGCGCGAGCACCGGCGTACCCGATTCCGCGCCAGGAGCGAGAGAATCGAGGCGCTGGGCGGATTCCGTATGGTACGAGGGTCCTCGCGGCATGGCCGTGTTGTGACGCCGCCACACAATCTCACCGGCGGAATCTTCCGGCCTCCGCCGCGAGCGTCGCCGAATATTGTCGGAACAGATGTAGAAAGACGAAGTACCGCCCGCCCTGCTGGCATCCGAGTGTCGTCTGGAGTGAGCGCCTTTCGACTCGTGAAGCGGATCGGAAAAGCAGAAGAATCGGGATTCACTCGATCGCGAAACCAGCCTTTCGGCCCCCGTGATCAACCCGGTCTTCCGTCCTGGAACCTGCCGCACGCGCGCAACACTTCGAGATTTCGGCGCGAATGCAGATGTCTATCGGTCATGCAGAGGATGCGCGAGATGCGAAGCGCCCCGACCGCTCTGATGCGCATGATCGTCAGGTGGATGCTCCGCACGCCTACCGACGTCTGGAGGCCGCAGTTCGGCGGATGCGAGGTACGGCACGGGAGCGGCGCAACGATCACTAGCAGCGAGTTCGATAGATGCGGAGCGGCGAGCCTCATCCCACAAACCGCGCTTTTGTTGCGGGGGCGCATCACGCGACCACGTGGTCAGCAAAGATGCGGAGGCGACGATAATCGGCAGAAGTTTTTGATGTATCGATAGTTACGCAATCGTAGCGAAGCGGCGGGTCGGGCGATTGGTTGGCGTACGCAGCTTGCTTTTCGCTGTGGCGCCGCGGACGACGCGGCGCTCCGCAGTGCAGCATCCCCACCAAGGCCGGACCATGCCCGCAATCGCACCGCCCGCCCCGCCCGCGACACCCGCCGCGCCGGTCCCGCACCCGCAGCTCCTGGACGCCCTCGCCGCCGAGGACGCGCTGCGCGACCTGGCCGCACGGCTGGCGCTGGCCGCGTCGCGCGTGCACCCGGCCCCCGCCGCGCTCGACGCGCTGACCCGCCTGGCGCCAGACGACGCGGTGCGGTGGCTGCTGGCCTGCGGGCGCTCGCTGCGCAACGTGCTGCCGGCGGACGCGCGGGCCCGCGCCCTCGCCACGCTGGCGGCCGAGGCGCGCAACGGCGGCGACCCCGCGCTCGCCCACGGCGTCCGCGCGCTCGCCATCGCGCACCCGGACGCGGTGGCGCCGGACACGCTCGTCGCTCTTGCCGAGTGCTTCCCGCCGGAGCGCGTGCCGGAGCTGCTGGGCTCGCTGGTGGATCGCGCGCTCGGCCGCCACCCGGAGCACGCGGGCCTGCTCTCCGTGGCCGCGGACGTCGCGATCCGGCACGGAGACGCACCCCGCGCGCACTCGCTGCTGGACCGCGCGGGCCTGGCCGATCCGTCGCCCGCGTCGGTGCAGCGCGTCCGCGCGCGGCGGGCGGGGCTGCCCGATCCGCCGGGGGTGCGCGCGCGCGTCGCCCTGATGGGCTCGTTCACGCTGGACCCGCTGGTGCCGTTCCTGGACCTGGAGTGCCGCGCCGCGGGCATGGTGCCGTCGTTCCACCTCGCGCCCTTCGGCGCGTGGGAGCGCGAGGCGCGCGACCCCGCCTCCGCCACGGCCGAGTTCGCGCCCGACGCCGTCTTCCTCGCCGCCGCGCTGGACGACCTCGTCCCCGATCTCGCCGGCTCGCCATCTCCCGGCGCGCTTCACGGGGCCGGCGAGGAAGCCGTCGGCCGCGTCGTCTCTGCCGCGCAGGCGTTTCGCGCATCATCCTCCGCCGCGCTGGTCGTGTTCGGCTTCCACACGGCGTTCGCGGACCCGCTTGGCCCCGCGGGCTCCGGCGCCGGCTCGCGCGCCGCGTGGGTCGCGGACCTGAACGCGCGCCTGGCCGAGAGCCTGGCCGAAGTCGCGGACACGTGGATGCTGGACGTGGGCGACGTGCTCGCCCGGCGCGGCGGCGGCGCGGCGGACGACCCGCGGCTGCGGCACATGGCGCGAATGCGCATCCCCCCCGCGGCCCTCGGCGCGCTCGCCCGCGCGTGCGCCGGGTACGTGGCGCCCTTGCGCGGCCTCACGCGCAAGTGCATCGCGGTCGACCTGGACAACACGCTCTGGGGTGGGCTGGCGGGTGAGGACGGCGTCGCGGGGATCCGCCTGGGCGACACGGCGCCGGGGAGCGAGCACGTGGAGCTTCAGCGCTGGCTCAAGTCGATGGCCGACCGCGGCTTCCTGCTCGCCGCCGTCTCCAAGAACAACGAGGCCGACGCGCTGGAGGTGATCCGCGGGCACGACGCCATGGTGCTGCGCGAGGGCGACTTCGCCGCGCGGCGCATCAACTGGCTGCCCAAGCACGAGAACATCGCCGCCATCGCGGAGGAGCTGGGGATCGGCCTGGACTCCGTCGTCTTCGTGGACGACAGCCGCGAGGAGCGCGACTTGGTGCGCCGCATGCTGCCGCAGGTGCTCACGCCCGAGCTCCCTGCGGACGCCGCCCGCTTCCGCGCGGCGCTGGAGACGCTGCCGCAGCTCCAGCAGCTTCGCGTGACCGACGCGGACCGCGCGCGCGGCGGACAGTACCGCGTCCGCGTGGAGCGCGAGCAGGCGAAGGCGGCCTCCGGCGGCTCGCTGGGCGACTTCCTCCACTCGCTGGAGCTGGTCGTCCAGGTCGCCCCCGCCGCGCCGGCGACGCTCTCCCGCGTGCACCAGCTCTTCCAGCGCACCAACCAGTTCAACCTCACCACGCGCCGCCACGACCTGGCGCACCTTGCCGCCGCCGCGAACGACCATTCGCGCCGCCTCTTCGCCCTGCGCGCGCACGACCGGCTCAGCGACCACGGCCTGGTCGGCGCCGCGCTCGTGGAGATGGATGGAAGCCGGTGGCGCGTGGAGAGCCTCGTCCTGAGCTGCCGCGTGATCGGCTACGGCGTGGAGACGGCGTTCGTCGCCGCGCTCGCCTCCGCCGCGCGCGAGGCGGGCGCATCTACGCTCGAAGGCGAGATGGTGCCCACGGAGAAGAACCACCCGGCGCGCGACTGCTGGGCGCGCCACGGCTTCGCACATCGCGAGACGGCCGACGGCGTGGAGACGTGGGAGCGCGCGCTGGACGACGGCGGGCCCGCGGCGCCGGAGTGGGTGCGCCTGGAGGTGGCCGATGCGTCCTGAGCTCCTGGTGAGCCGCGTCTTCTCCCTCCCGGCGCAGCGGGTGGACGACGACACGTCCAACACCACCGTCGCCACGTGGGACTCGCTGGCGCACATCAACCTGCTGCTGGAGATGGAGACGATATACGGCGTCACCTTCAGCATCGACGAGGCGCTGAAGATGACCAGCGTCGGCTCCATCAAGCACGTGCTCGCCGAACGGGGGATCGCGTGGTGAGCACCGCCGCACATCGGCCGGTAGATGCCGTCCCGCCGAAGCACGCCTCGGCAGATCCCGCATCTCCATCTCACGGCCCCGCATCCGTCCCGCCCGGCTCCGCATCTCCCGAAGCAGTCGCGATGACGGGCGTGGTGCGAGCGGGTCCGGAGCACGCGGAGACGCTGGCGGAGTTCTACCGCGCCACGTGGGATGCGTCCGCCACCGCCGCCGGCGTCCGCGCCGCCCGCCGCGACGCCGCGGACCGCAACACGTCCGAGCCCGGCCGCGAGCCGCCGACCTTCCTCTTCCTCCTGGGCGGCCGGCCGGTCGGCCACGTCACCACCCTGCCGCTGCGCCTGTGGACGGCGGAGGGGACCACGCGCGGCTACTGGATGAAGGGGCTGATGGTTGCGCCCGAGCACCGCAACGGGCCCGTCGGCTTCCTGCTGCTGCGCGAGGCGGTGAAGGACCTGGGCCTGTCGATGGCGATGGTCGTCGCCCCGGAAGCGCGGCGCCTCTTCACCGCCGCGGGCTTCGCGGACCTGGGCGCGCTGCCGGATGCGGTCCGCATCCTCGATCCCGCGCGCGTGCTCCTCCGCGTGGACCCGTCCGCCCTTCCGGACTCGCTGCCGGGGTGGATGCGGCGCGCCGCTGCGGCCATCCAGCGCTCCCCCGCCGCCTCCGCGCTCGCCGGAGCGGCTGCATCCATCGGGATCGGTGGATGGACGGCCGCCCGCGACTCCGCCCGGCTGCACCGCGGGTGGGTTCTCCCACGACTCGATGCCGACGAGGCCACGCTGCTCTGGCAGCGCGCGCGGCGCCGCATCTCCGCCGCGCCTTCGCGTGACGCCGGCGACCTGCTCGCACGCTACGACGGCCGCGGCGAGTACCGGCTGATCGGCGTGCGCGAGCGGGGCGGCCTGGCGGCGCTCGGCATCCTCCGCGCCCCCCGCGCATCCGCCGACCCGCGGCTGAACGGCATCCGCATGGCCGCGCTGGCGGACGTGGTGTGCCCCGTCGACCGGCCCGGCCTGCTGCTCGCCCTCCTCTCCACCGCCGAGACCACCGCGCGCGGGCTGGACGCCGACGCGCTGCTCTTCTCCGCATCCCACCGGTCCACCCGCGCCGCCCTGCGCCGCCGCGCGTACCTGCCTATGGGCGGGGGCGTGCACGTGATGGTGCGCAACCCCGCGGGCACGCCGCTCCCCGCCGCCCTCGCCGACTGGTGGGTCACCCGCGGCGACGGCCACGCCGACGAGGCCTTCTGATGACCACCGCCGCCTTCCCCCACGGCAAGCGCTTCGCCTTCACCATCCTGGACGACACCGACGTCGCCACGGTAGACAACGTGGAGCCCGTGTACCGGCTGCTGCTGGAGCTGGGCATGCGCACCACCAAGACCGTGTGGCCGCTGGGCTGCCCCGAGGGAAGCCGCAACTTCTCCAGCTCGCAGACGCTGGAGGACGCCGAGTACCTGGAGATGGTGCGCGGCCTGGCGGACCGCGGCGTGGAGATCACCTGGCACGGCGCCACGATGGAATCGAGCGAGCGCGGCCGCACGCACGAAGCGCTGGAGCGCTTCCGCGAGCTGTTCGGCGGCTATCCGCGCATCCACGCCAACCACTCGTACAACCGCGAGAACGTGTACTGGGGCACGGGCCGCGTGGACCAGCCGGTGCTGAAGGCGCTCGTGCGACGCGCGGTGCCCACGCCGCCGGACCACTACCAGGGCCACGTGCCGGGCTCGCCGTTCTGGTGGGGCGACCTGTGCAGCGAGCACATCGAGTACGCGCGCAACCTCACCTTCAACGAGGTGGACCTGTTCCGCGTGAACCCGTCCATGCCGTACCGCGACCCCGCGCGCCCGCTGGTGCGCTGGTGGTTCTCGTGCGCCGACGCCGAGGACCGCGACGAGTTCAACGAGCTGCTGCGCCCGTCGCGCGTGGCCAAGCTGGTGGAAGAGGGCGGGTGCTGCATCGTGGCCACGCACCTGGGCAAGGGCTTCGCGCGAAACGGCGAGGTGGACCGCCTGGTGCGCCGCCGCCTGGAGGCGCTGGCCGCCGCCGACGGGTGGTTCGTGCCCGTGGGCGAGCTGCTGGACTGGCTGCGCGCCCGCCGCGACACCGACGACCTGCCGGCCGACGAGTGGGACCGCATGCAGTGGCGATGGGCGCGCGACCTGATGCGCCGCAAGCTCCGCCGCGGCACCCGCCGCGTCAGCGGCTGACGGGGACGCAGATCGCGCCTTGAATGACGGACGACGGAAGCGCCCGCATCTTCGGAGTCGGAGGATGCGGGCGCTTCGTTGGCGGGTCTGGGAGGATTGGGCGGGAGGAAGGTGCCCCCTCCCCCAGCCCCTCCCCCGCAAGCGGGAGAGGGGAGCTGAATCACGGTGAGGGCTGGGCTTTGCGCGATTTTGGCACGAGTCGCAAAGGCGTGAAGGACTGTCCGGCGCTTTAGCATCTAGCCGGCGGAAATTCCGCGGGTGGCACTATGCGCGAATTCCAGATTCCCACCACGGTAACCGTTAACAACACGCGCCAAACGCCTTCGTTGCATGCAGTTCTCCCCTCTCCCGCTTGCGGGGGAGGGGCCGGGGGAGGGGGCACCCCCTCTCGGCACGCGTCCATCTTCCGGCATCCCCCCGGCCATCCAAACGAAAGACCCTCGCCAAGCAATTCTGGCGAGGGTCAGTACGGCTTCGCGGCATTGGAAGAGGCTGCTTCAGTGCACCCCGGCCATCCCGGTCGGGCGCACGGACGCGGGCGGCGCGGGGTAGCCGTGGACGGCGCGGGCCTCGGCGAAGGCGGCTTCGAGGGCGGCGACGAGGGAGGCGGGCGTGTAGGGCTTCTCCACGAAGGCGTCGAAGCCGTGCTGCATGGCGCGGCGTTTGGTGGATTGGGAGCCGTCGCCGCTGAGGGCCACTATGGGCACGTCTGCCGTCTCGGGGTGCAGGCGCAGGTCGCGTACGGCTTCCCATCCGTCCACGCCCGGCATGTGCAGGTCCAGCAGGATCAGGTCCGGGGCGGCGCGGCGGGCCAGCGCAACGCAGTCCGCCCCGTTGCGCGCCTCCAGCAGCTCGCCTACGAGCGGCCTCAGCGCGTCGCCGTACACGGCGCGCAGGAGGTTGTCGTCGTCCGCCAGGAGCACGCGGGCACCCGAAAGCGCGCTCGTTCCGGAATGGTGCATGCGGGTGAGGGAACGGGAACGTCCGGACTGCAGAGACGCCTCTTTCGCCCGCGCCCGGAGAGGGCGTCCGAAAAGGGGAGTGGCCTGCGCTGTGTTGGACCGGATGCCCCAATGTTGCGGATTCTCGCCCCGTGCGCAACACTCTCGTTTCGGCAGTTTCACCGTGGAGAAACCAGCTTGCCCCACCGCCCTGCCCGGCCCCGCGCGACGGCCCGGAACGCACCCCGCCGCCCCCGCCGGCGCCCGCCGCTCCGGTGCCGATGAGCGGCCTTGCCGAGCCACGCATCCGCGCCGATTTCCACTCCCACACCCACTTCTCGTCCGATGGCGCGATGCCGCCGGAGGTGCTGGTGGAGCGCGCCGCCGCGGCCGGGCTGGACCGCATCGCCGTCACGGATCACGGCGAGATCGACGGCGCGTTCCGGGCGGCGGAGATCGACCCCACGCGCGTGATCGTGGGCGAGGAGGTGCGCTGCCGCTGCGGCAGCGAGCTGATCGGCCTCTTCCTCCGCGAGCGTATCCCCATGGGGCTGGAGGTGGAGGACGTGGCCGAGCGCATCCGCGACCAGGGCGGGCTCGTGTATGCGCCGCATCCGTTCGCGTATGCAACGCGCCCCGGCTGGCGCGGCGCCCGCGTGCTCGCGGTGGCCGACCTGGCCGAGGCGTTCAACTCGCGCGCCTTCCTCCCCGCCTGGAACCGCCGCGCCGCCGCGGAGGGGCGCCGCCGCGGCATCGCCCTCGGCGCCGGGTCGGACGCGCACTTCGCGTGGGAGGTGGGACGCGCGCACACGCTGCTCCCCGCCTTCACCGACGCCGCCGGCCTCCGCGCCGCCCTCGCGGGTGCGGAGCCCGTGGCGGTGGGCCTCGCGACGCCGTTCATCCACGGCCTCTCCATCTCGCTGCACGCACTCCGCATCATCCGCCACGGCCGCGACGCCGAGGGGCGGATCACGTGGAAGCTTCCGCCGAGCTGAAAGACGCGTGGGATTCCGAAGGGCTGTCGCGTGCGGAAAGGACGCCCCCTCCCCCGGCCCCTCCCCCGCAAGCGGGCAGGGCTGTTTCATTCGAGGAAACTGAGGAGTGAGTGGATGTCGTGGGCAAAGGAACGGAAGGCTGCGGTGAGGGAGCGGAAGCCTTTGCGGCGGTAGAGGGTGAGGGCGATGTTGCGAAGGAGGGCGAGGTTCTGGG
>DASRQW010000284.1 GCA_035696245.1 Longimicrobiaceae bacterium
GGCCCACGGCGTGACGCTGGCCGAGCCGCTGGGCAGCGTGATGCTGCCGAACGACAAGGAGCACTTCGGCTTCCACGACGGCATCGCCCAGCCGCGCATCACCGGCCTGGGCGGGGGAGACGCGCAGCCGGCGCAGGGACCGGAGATCCCCGCGGGCGAGGTGGTGCTGGGCTACCCGAACGCGTACGGGAAGCTGCCCCTCACGCCCACCGTGGCCGAGACCCCCGCCGCCGGCCGCCTGCTGCCCGAGGCGCCGCCGGAGCCGGGCGGAACCGCCCCGCGCCGCCGCGACCTGGGCCGCAATGGCAGCTACCTCGCGTTCCGGCAGCTGGAGCAGGACGTGCGCGGCTTCTGGAGCTTCGCCGACCAGCGGAGCGGGTCCCAGCCGGAGCGGCGCAAGTGGCTGGCGAGCAAGATGGTGGGCCGCTGGCCCAACGGCGCGCCCCTCGTCCACCACGCCGACAGCGAGCCGGCGGAGTACGATCCCGCCACCGCGAACGACTTCCTCTACACCGGCGACCTGCCGGGCGACCGCTGCCCCGTGGGCTCCCACGTGCGCCGCTGCAACCCGCGCGACGGCATGCAGCCCAATCCCGAGGAGTCGCTGCTCGTGGCCGACCGCCACCGGCTGCTGCGCCGCGGCCGCGCGTACGGGCCGCCGCTGGACCCGCAGCTCGATCCCGCCGCCATGCTCGCCGCGGACGATCCCGCGGCGGGTGACCGCGGGCTGCACTTCATCTGCTTCAACAGCGACCTGGTGCGGCAGTTCGAGTTCGTGCAGAACACCTGGGTCAATAACATGAAGTTCGACGGGCTCTACCAGGATCCCGACGCGCTCATCGCCCCGCACGTGGATCCCGCCACGGCCAAGCACCCGGAGCAGGTGAGCAGCTTCACCGTCCAGCGCTGCCCCGTGCGCCACCGCGAGACGGGCGTGCCGCGCTTCGTGACCATGCGCGGCGGCGCGTATCTCTTCATGCCCGGCATCCGGGCCCTCCAGTTCCTCGCCGCCGGCGATTGACGGCTTCCGCGTCTTCCGTACGGCATACGAAGGCCGGGCGCCCCGCAGCGTCCGGCCTTCGTCCTTCCTTCGAGCGAGAGCCTGCGTCCCAATTCGTCGTTCTGCTACTGCGCAAGGCGACGGGTGGCGGCCGCCGTCAGACATTTGGGCGGTGGTGCGTTGTTAGCCAGCCCGGCACCTGGCGGCTGCACTACGCAGAGGCCGTTGCGCGACGGCGTCCGCGCTGTACCTTCAGGCACGCGCCTCCCAGGCTGGGAGATGGTGCGAATGTGGCGGAAAACCTTACGCCGGCTGGCTTTCCGCGGCCGGCGCAGTCGTTCCGGTCCTGGAGATGGAAGGCGTCGGCAGTACGCGGACGCGCAACTTGGACAGGTTGATGTAGCAGTTGGCGTAGCTGTTTCTCGTTGGAACAGATCTTGATTTGCGGATTGCGATCGGCGTCGCGCTTTCGTTCGTGCGCGGGCAGTTTCTCCACACGTTTAGCCGGTAGCATGGATCCTTTCACGATGGCCGCCCTGGCGGTGCCCACGCTGGCCGCGGCCGGGCTGGGCCTCAAGCGCCTGATCACCCCTGCATGTCCGCGCTGCAAGGCGAAGAGCTGGGACCGCAAGCTGTGTCGCCCGCTGCTCTTCTGCCGCAAGTGCGCCACCCGCTGCGACACGCAGCTCCGCGTCTACAACTGACGATGCCGCAGGGCCGAACGTCCTGCGCGACCATGAAGGTTTTTCCGGGCCCGCCATACTCCGGCGGGCCCGTTCTTCGTCTCTCGCCCCGTTCCGGGTCCTCCGACTGATACGTAATCCGTGTAAATCGACAGAGGTATTGCTATAGTGGTGAGGGAAAATGGGTCCCCTCACCTGGAGGTGTGCAGTGCGCAAAAGGGTCGAACTTGCTCCGCATCAGACCCGCGAGCAACTCCGTACGCAATACCGCAACAGCAGCGATCCGGTGGAGCGTCCGCGCCTGCAAGCGTTGTGGATGCTCGCCGACGGCTGTTCTCGCCAAGAAGTCGCGCGCACGATGGGCTACGGTGTCGAGTGGGTCCGGCGTGTGACGGTCCGGTACAACGCGGCGGGCGTGGCTAGCGTCGGCGATAAACGGCACCAGAACCGTGGACATCCTCCCCTGCTCGACGCTGCGCAGACGGCCGAGCTGGAAAAGGCACTGGAAGGGCTCTCGCCCGACGGGACCCCGTGGAGCGGACCCAAGGTGGCGCGCTGGATGAGCGAGAAGCTTGGGCGCGAGATCCGCGTGCAGCGCGGCTGGGACTACCTGCGCCGCACCGAGCACACCCTTCAGACGCCTCGGCCTCAGCATCAAGGAGGCGACGCCGAGGCGCAGGCCTGCTTTCCGGCGTGTCCTGCCCCTGGCGTATGAGGCGGCAGCTCTGGCCTATGCCAGGACACGCGTAGAGCTCTGGGCCATGGACGAGCACCGAATTGGGCTCAAGCCCATTCTGCGGAAGGTCTGGTCCAAGCGGGGCAAGCGCCCCGTGGCCGTGATCCGCCCCCGCTACAAGTGGCTCTGGGTCGTCGCCTTCGTCTGCCCGGAAAGCGGCAAGACCATCTGGTGGCTCGTCCCCGCGCTCAACGCTCCCACGTTCGCGCGGCTCCTCGCTGGCTTCGCTGAGGAATGCGGCGCCGGCGAGGACTTCCGCATCCTGCTCGTCCTCGACAACGCGGGTTGGCACACCGGACGCGAGGCCATCGTCCCCACGGGGATCGAGATGGTCCCACTGCCCCCATACAGTCCCGAATTGCAGCCTGCCGAACACCTGTGGGCGCTTTGCGACGCGGTGCTCGTCAACCAATGCTTCGACTCACTCGCCGTTCTGGAAGCGGTTTTGGCAGCACACCTCGTCCACCTCTGTGGCCGGCGCGAGCAGATTCGCTCCCTCACCTGCTTCCACTGGTGGCCGACAGCCCCGCCTACACCGATTTAAGCGGATTGCGTATGAGCACTCTCATCGCACACTGACGAACGCTGCTACGCGGCGCCGTGACAGGTGCCGAGATCGTCGTGGAAGATGAGGCGAAGGAATGAGTTGCGGGCGGTCGGGAGATGCGGGGCGGCTGGACGCCCGGCCAGGCTCGCGCGGCCCCTGCCGGGGTGTTACTGTACCGATGCAGGACATCGCGACGGTGCCCGCGCCCGCGGTGGAGCGTCGCCCCGAGGGGCACGGGCAGACGGAGACGTACCGCAATCCCTGGAGGAGCCATGAGGAAGCCGGTGAGCAAGCACGCGCTGCGCAGGGCCCTGGAGCTGGCGCAGGCCGACGGGGTGTTGAGCTGGACCGAGCCCACGGGCGCCGTGGTAGACCGCGTCTGGCACGAGATCGAGAAGGAGGCCTTCGACGCGCCCCGCAAGAAGCCGGCGTCCCGCGACACCCTGCGCGAGCCCGTGGAGGCCTGATCGTCCCCCACGAAACCGGCCGGCGAGCGGAGCCCCGCAGGCCCGCGCCGCAGGAGAGCCCCGCGCGACGCCGGGGCTCTCTTCGCGGCGAGCTGCTCTTCAACCTCACCTTCCTGGCCGCCGCCGCGCTCCTGCTGGCCGTCGGCACCAGCCGCCTCTTCGACCTGCTCAGCGTCACCGGCACGCCCAGCCCGTGGGTGCTGCTCGCGCTGCCGGTGGCCGACGTGCTCGCCTTCGTCGTGCTCGGCCGCTACCTCATCGACCGCAGCGTCGTGCGCCCGCTCTCCGACGCCGTCGCCACCGCCGAGGCCATCGCGGGCGGCGACTACCAGCGCCGCGCCATCCCCGGCGACACGCGCGAGACCGCGGCCCTGGCGCACGCCCTGAACCGCCTCACCGACCAGCTGCTGGAGAACCAGTCGCGCCTCGCCGAGAACGTGAGGTCGCTCGACGACACCAACCGCCTGCTCCTGGCCACCCAGCGGGAACTGGTGCAGGCCGAGAAGATGGCTTCCATCGGCCGTCTGGCCGCGGGCGTGGCGCACGAGGTGGGCAACCCACTGGGCGCGCTGCTGGGCTACGGCGGCATCCTGCGCCGCCGCGGCACCGACCCCGAGGTGGCCGAGGGCGTGGAGCGCGAGTCGCGCCGCATCGACCGCATCGTCCGTGGGCTGCTGGACTTCGCGCGGCAGGGGCCGCCGCAGCGTGAGCCGGTGGACCTGAACGCGTCGCTCCGCAAGGTGATCGACCTCCTCCGCTCGCAGGGGAAGCTGGCCGAGGTGGAGCTGGACCTGAACCTCCAGCCGGACCTGCCGCCCGTGACGGGCGAGTCGCACTCCGTGGACCAGGTCTTCGTCAACCTGCTCGCGAACGCGGACGCGGCCATGGAGGGCCGCGGGCGCGTGACCGTCCTCACCCGCGCCGAGGCGTACATGCCGGACCGGCCCGTCCCGCCGCGGCGCGTGGACGACCCGCCGGGCGTGTCGTACGCGCACCTCCGGCGGGCGCGCTACACGTCCAGCCGCGACGGCAGCCTCATCGAGCCGGGCACGCAGATCGTGCGCGTCGTCATAGCCGACACGGGGCCGGGCATCCCCGTGGCCAACATCGACGCCGTGTTCGACCCCTTCTTCACCACCCGCGCGCCGGGCGAAGGCACGGGGCTCGGGCTTGCCATCGTCGCCAGCACCATGTCAGACTTCGGGGGCCGCATCGAGGCCTCCTCGGCCGAGGGCGGCGGCGCCGTCTTCACCCTCACCTTCCGCACCTTCCGGAGCCAGACGTGACCGACCGCCGCATCCTGGTCGTGGACGACGAGGCGGGCCTCCGCCACACCCTGCTCCTCATCCTCCGCGACGAGGGCTACCAGGTGCAGGTGGCCGACGACGGCGAGACGGGCCTGCGCATGGCCCTGGCCGAGCCGCCCGAGCTCATCCTGTGCGACATCCGCATGCCGCGGCTGGGCGGGCTGGACTTCCTGGAGCAGTACCAGGCGGCCGGCGGCACCGCGCTGGTGGTGATGATGAGCGCGTACGGCACGCTGGAGACCGCCATCGAGGCCATGCGCCGCGGCGCGTACGACTACATCTCCAAGCCCTTCAACGCCGACGAGGTGCTCCTCACCCTCCGCAAGGCCGAGGAGCGCGAGCAGCTTCGGCGCGAGGTGGCCAGGCTGCGCAAGGACCTCAAGCAGGTGGAAGGGTTCGAAGGGGTCGTGGGCGCGTCCGCCGCCATGCGCGAGGTGCAGGACCTGGCTGCGCGCGTGGCCCCGTTCCCATCCACCGTCCTGCTCACGGGCGAGAGCGGGAGCGGCAAGGAGGCCATCGCCCGCGCCATCCACCGCGCGTCGCCGCGGCGCGACCGGGCGTTCGTGGCGGTCAACTGCGGCGCGATCCCCGAGAACCTGCTGGAGAGCGAGCTGTTCGGGCACGAGAAGGGCGCCTTCACCGGCGCCGACCGCGCCCGCGAGGGACTCTTCGAGGAGGCCGACGGCGGCACGCTCTTCCTGGACGAGATCGGCGAGCTCACCGCGCCGCTCCAGGTCAAGCTGCTGCGCGTGCTCCAGGAGCGCACCATCCGCCGCGTGGGCGGCAGCGGCGAGAAGCCGGTGGACGTGCGCGTGCTCGCCGCCACCTCGCGCGACCTGGTGGACGAGGTGCGCGGCGGCCGCTTCCGCGACGACCTCTTCTATCGCATCAACGTCGTGCAGGTGCACCTCCCGCCGCTCCGCGCCCGGCCCGAGGACGTGCCGCCGCTGGCCGAGCACTTCCTGGTCCGCCACGCCGCGCGCCTGGGCATTCCCGCGCAGCCGCTCCCCAAGGCGCTGGTGCCGGTCCTGGCCGCGTACTCGTGGCCCGGCAACGTGCGCGAGCTGGAGAACGTGATGGAGCGCGCACTCGTCCTCTCCGGCGGCAGCATCGGCGAGGAGCACCTGCCCGCGCACGTCCGCACCGGCAAGCACCCCTTCGACATCCGCGACGACGACGGCGACCTCTCCGTGAAGCGCCGCCTGCCCGCGCTGGAGCGCACGCTCATCGCCCGCGCGCTGGAGCGCAGCCAGGGCAACCGCACCCGCGCCGCCGAGCTGCTGGACCTGTCCGTCCGCGCGCTTTCGTACAAGATCCAGGACTACGGGCTGGAGTAGGCCGGGACAGGGGAGCGCTCCGCTCACGACACCCTTGCGCACCCAGGTGTCCACACCGTACACTATTGCCGCTCGTTTAGAGCCCTGAGAAAACATCGTCCATACACGCAGTCTCCACCAACGCGACGGGTAACGCATGCGCCACGGCCTGAGGGAGCTGGGGGTCACGCTGATCGAGGTGATGACGGTGGTGGTGCTGGTCGGGATCGTGAGCGCGCTGGCGGTCCCGGCGTGGAACCGCGTGCTGGCCGACATGCGCAGACGCAGCGCGACCAACCTGGTCGTGAACGACATCTTCTACACGCGCATGCTGGCCGTGCGCTCCGGCCGGAGTGCGGTGATGCGCTTCGACGGCGGCGGGCGGTGCCCCATGGGCGCGGGCGCGCGGGTGGTGTCCGAAGGCTACCGCGTCGTCATCTCGGGGCCCGTGGAGCACGAGGTGAAGGCCGTCTCCCTCCGGGCCACGCTGGGCAAGGTCTGCCTCCAGACGAACAACTCCGACTCCATCGCCTTCGACTCGCGCGGCCTGCTGATCCCCTTCGCCAACCGCACCCTCTGGCTGGACGGCGGTACAGGCGTCAATGACACCGTCAGCATCTCCGTCGTAGGCCGCGTCCTCCGCCGCTGACATCCAGCGCCGGATCGAGACGCACCGCATCCTACTCTGCGAATCAACAAAGCGAGATCGGTGAATACCGCCCAGCCAAGCCAACGCCGCATCGTTCGACCTGAATCCGCGGATGTGGATCGGAGATGGCGTTCGGACCGCTCTCGTTCGCACGATGCGGAGCAGAGATGTGTGGATCGGAGATGTGGATCAGAGATGTGGACCTGCGGATCGGGATCGGGACGATGGTTTCGGAGAATGTGGCTTCGACGATGTGGATTGGACGGCGGGAGTCGGTTGATGTAGATAGGCGGGGGATGATGCGCATCAGCGGAAACTGCGCAGGTGGATTATTCGCGGCGGATGAGTAGATGTGGGTCGGCGATGGAGTTGCGCGGATGAGAGGGTTGCAACATGCCGCGATCGATGCGAAATGCAGCACGCCGCCGGCTTGTCGGGGCGGACTCCGCTCCCGCCGTTGCGCGCGGGAATGATGATCGCACGGCCATGCACCGGCGCGCAGAACGGGCCTTCTCCACGCGAGCGCGGCGGCAAACAACGCCCTTCGCGGTAAACGGCTGCGGAAAACTTTGCCGGACGGGAAAGATGTGACGCGGCCCCGTGGCCCCACCGTCCTCGTAAACCATGGTGTTTACACGACGTTGGGCGCGGCACGGGTCTTCCTTACTGCGCCCGGCATGTCTCCCCAATTCCGCAGGGTCGCCGGCCGCTCCGGCTATACGCTGATCGAGCTGATCACCGTGGTGGTGCTCGTGGGCGTCGTGTACGCGCTCGCCGCGCCGCGGCTCACGGGCTACATGTCCAACCAGAAGGTGCAGCGCGCCATGGACCGCATGGCCTCGGACGTGGGCTTCGCCCGCATCCAGGCCGTCCGCGAGGGCCAGCCGGTGCAGCTCATCCTGACGGGGTACCGCACCTACGACGTGAAGGTGCTGGACGGCACGGCCGCCGGAAAGATCGTGCGGAACACCGACCTGGGCATGGCGAGCGGCGTGACGCTTGGGCCGTCGGGCAGTTCCGTGACCTTCGACTCGCGCGGGCTGCTCACCGCCGGCTCGGCGACGTTCACGGCAACGCGCGGGTCGTACACCGCGCAGATCACCATCACCCCCATCGGCAGGGTCCGGCGTGACTACTGAACATCGCGAGGCCGGGGCCGGGCTGGACCGGCGGGGCTTCACCCTCCTGGAGATGCTGGTGGCCATGATGATCATGGCCGTGGGCCTGGTCGGCCTGGAGTCGCTCACCTGGACCGCGGTGCGGCAGGTCGCGCGGGCCCAGCGGCAGACCCGCTTCGTCTCCATAGCCACCGACACGCTGGAGCAGACCGTGGCCCGCGTGCGCTTCGGCAACGTGACGCCGTCTTCCAGCGTCACGCGCAGCGTGGACGGCGCCACCATGCTCATCCAGTACTCGTCCGCCGGCGGGCTCCGCACCGTGTCGGTCAAGGTGACGCCGCCGTCGTCGTCCATCGGCGCCGGCCGGGCCTTCACCGCCGCCGACACCGTTCGGCTCAGCCAGAGCATCTACTGATGCGCCAGCCCACCCCCCTCCCGCGCGGCCGCTCCGGCTTCACGCTCATCGAGATCCTGGTCTCGCTGATGATCTCGGCGCTGTTCGCCACCGCGCTCTTCCAGCTCCTGCGCATGCAGGGCGGCATGTTCGCCCGCAACAGCGGCCAGGAAGAGGTGCAGCAGAACGCCCGCGGCGCGCTCCAGGTCATCAGCGGCGAGCTTCGCGGCGTGCCCGCGCAGGGCGGCATCTACTCGGCAAACGACCAGTCGCTCACCGTGCTGGTGCCGCACGCGTGGGGCGTGGCCTGCCCCGGCGGCACCGCCACGCAGATGGAGGTCGTCTTCCCGCCTCTGGACGGGAACGTCATCACGCGCACCACGGGCAGCGGGCTCCTGGCCGACATGTCGGCCGGCACGGCCGCGCGCAACATGCAGCCCAACATCTACGGCGCCACGGTGGCCGCCATCACCGCGCGCACGGCGTTCGTTCCCGCCGCCGACGCGCAGTGCGCCACGCTGGCCGCGGGCGCCGACGCCATCGGCTACCGCTTCACGGGCACCAACTTCCCCGTGGCCCCGCCCGCCGGCAACCTGGTGATGCTGTACGAGTCGGTGACGTACGACGTGGGCCAGAGCGAGGGCAAGTGGTGGGTGCGGCGCAGCTACGGCGGCACCCAGCAGCCCATCGCCGGCCCGCTCGAGGACAACACGACCGGCCTGCGCTTCCAGTACTACACGGGCACCTCCGCCACGCCGCTCAACGCGGCCCCCGGCCGCAACGAGACGACGGACACCACGATCCACCGCATCGGGGTCAAGATCCGGATGCGGAGCACGGCGACCGCCTCCGCGCAGTACCAGACCCAGCGGGACGACCTCACCGTCCAGCTGCGCAACTAGCCACACAGGCCCATGCCCATGCCCGGTCGCACCCTCCTCCGCCCCGTGCTGGACCGCCACGGCGTCGCGCTTCCCCTGGCGCTGCTGGGGCTGGTCGCCATGACGCTGCTGGTGACCACCATGATGATGACCACGTCTACCGAGGCCGCCGTCAGCTCGGCCGGCGCGGGCGCGGCGCAGTCGCTGTACGACGCCGAGAGCGGCCTCCAGGCCTACATCGCCCAGAACCAGGCGGTGGCGCTCACGCCGCTGACCACCGACTTCACGATCCCCGGCACGGGCCGGCAGACGCGCATCGTGGTCACGCAGCTGATGGAGCGCCTGAACGCCGACAACAGCAGCATGACCGTCACGGCGATCACGTCCACGCCCCTTCGCACCAACCCCACGCGCCTCTCCGGGCGCCCGGTGGTGAGCATGGTCACGCAGACGTTCCCGCCGCCCATCAACCTGAACATCAAGTCGTCGGTCACCATGGGCGGCGACCTGGACGTGCAGGGCAACGCCTTCACCGTCAACGGCGCCTCCACGGCGTGCGGCAACGGCTCGGCGGGCGTGCAGGCGGTGACGGGCGCCACCGGGTCGCAGGTGAGCGCCAACGGCAACGGCATCTCCAACTTCACGGGCGTGGACAGCCTCGGGCACGCCACCACGGGCAACGCGGCCATCGCGCAGAGCGGCCTCAGCAAGCAGCAGCTGGAGCTGATGGCGCTGGGCGGCAAGACGCTGCCGCAGCTCATCGCCGCGCTGCCGGCGCGCGACAAGTACGGACCGGCCTACGCCGTCAACGGCGTGACCCGCACCTTCCCCGGCACGGTGGGGCCGCCGTCCACGCCGGACTCGGTGGCGGTGGTGGACGCCAACGGCGGCACGGTGTCGCTCCTGGGCGGCGGCGGGATGCTGATCATCACCAACGGCAACCTGAGCATGCAGGGGAACGCCACCTTCAACGGCATCATCCTGGTGGACGGCAACTTCGAGCTCGGCGGCACTCCGCGGGTCAACGGCGCCATCATCAGCCTCTCGGTCACCGGCCAGAACCGCATCGCCCTCACCGACGGCGGCGACAACAGCGACATCCACGGCAACGTGACGGTGCAGTTCAACCGCTGCATGACCAACGCGGCGCAGCGGGCCTTCACCAACGCGGCCACCGGGAACCCCACCACGACCACCCAGTCGTACGGCTGGTTCGAGGTGGTGCGCTAACCTCGCGCGGCGCCGCCACAAGGCCACGCTTGACGCTCGTTGTGGGCCGCGCTATCGTAACCGAACACCTTCCGCAAACCTGCGCACCTGCCGGAGCCCCGCAGAGGGGGCTCCGCGCTCCGCGAATCCCATCGTACGGACCACTCGCCTCATGGCATCGTTACTCAGGCGCGGCAAGACCACGGTAGGGCTGGACGTGGGCAGCGGCTTCATCAAGCTGGCCGTGATCGATCACTCGGGCAGCGAGCCCGAGCTCACCCACGTCTCCTTCACCCCCCTCTTCGCCGACGCGATCGTGGAGGGCGAGGTCATGGACCCGCAGATCGTGGTGGACACCATTCAGTCGCTGCTCACCACGGCGGGGATCAAGTCGAAGAACGTGGTGGCGTCGGTGGGCGGGCGCGACGTGATGGTGAAGAAGATCCAGATGGACCGGATGAAGGAGTCCGACGCGCGCGAGGTGATCCGCTGGGAGGCCGAGCAGTACGTGCCCTTCGACATGGAGAACGTGCAGCTCGACTTCCAGATCCTGGACCCGCTCGAGGCCGGCCTGCAGATGAGCGTGCTGCTGGTGGCCGCCAAGCGCGAGGTGGTGGACCAGAAGGTCTCGCTGCTGCGCGACGCGGGCATCGCCCCCTCGCTGATGGACGTGGACGCCTTCGCGCTGCACAACGCCTTCGAGCACAACTACCCCGAGGCGATGACGGGCGTGGTGGCCCTGGTCAACGTGGGCCACGAGATCTCGACGGTGAACCTGCTGCAGGACGGCACGCTCATCCTCACGCGCGACGTGCCGTTCGGGTCCCGCCGCCTGCGCGAGGACCTGCGCCGCCTGCACGGCCTGAGCGCCGACGAGGCCGACGCGGTGCTCCAGGGCCGCTCGCCGCGCGCCGCCGAGTTCCGCGACCTGCTGGCCGACGGCTGCGAGGAGCTGGCGCTGGGCGTGGAGCGCGCCGCGGCTTTCCTGTCGATGGGCGACTCCGGCGGGCAGGGGCTGGGCCGGGTCTACCTGTCCGGCGGCGGCGCCAAGATCCCCGGCCTGCTGGACGTGGTGGCCGGCCGCGTGCGCGCCCGCTGCGAGCTGGCCAGCCCGCTCCAGCGCCTGCGCGTGCGGCCCGGCATCTCCACCCTGTTCCCCATGGACGAGCTGGCCCCCATGCTGATGCTCTCCGTGGGCCTCGCCCTCCGCACCGCCGCCTGAGCCGGAAAGACTCCCTGTGATCGAGATCAATCTCCTCCCCGGCGGCGCAGCCCGCCGGCCCACCGCCGCGCGCGGCGTGGCCGGGAGCAAGATGTCGCTGCCCAAGATGGGCGGCGACCCGCGCGAGGTGGCGCTGGGCGCGCTGGCCGTAGCGCTGCTGCTGCTGGCCGCGTGGAGCTGGTGGAGCACCGGCCAGCGCCGCGACGAGCTGCAGGGGCAGGTGGAGCGCGAGACGGCCGACTCCACGCGCCTGACCGGCACCATCAATCTGGTGGCCTCGGTGGATGCGAAGAAGGACACCATCGAGCGCAAGATCGGCGTGATCCGCAGCGTGGACGAGCGGCGCTACGTGTGGCCGCACATCCTGGACGAGGTGAGCCGGGCGACGCCGCAGTACACGTGGCTCACCAAGATCGCTTCTTCCGAGCAGTCGGGCCCCTCCCCGGTGCCGGGCCGCCCCGCGCCCCCGCCCCCCGCCGCGAAGCCCGACACCGCCAAGCCCGACACGACGGCGGCGGCGCGCGCAGCCCGCGAGCAGGCCCGGGCCGACTCGGTCCGTCTCGCCGTACCCGGCTTCACGGTCGAGGGCAACACGGCCAGCCCGCAGGCGCTCACGCGCTTCATGAAGAACCTGGAGGCCTCGCCCATGATCAAGGACGTGACGCTGGTGACCAGCCAGCAGTCGGCCGAGGTAGGGCGGACCTTCCTGAAGTTCACGCTCGAGGCCAAGTACGAGATCCCGGACAGCTCCATCGTCCAGACCGTTCCCGTCGTCGCGACCCGGTGACCATGGCGCTTCCCCCGATGGACCCCGCGCGCCGCCAGAAGCTGCTGCTTGGCGCCGCCGCGCTCGCTGCGGCGGGCTACGGCTTCTACACCTACGTCTACGGCCCCCGCGCCGAAGAGGTGACGCTGCTGGAGACGCACCTCTCGTCGCTCCAGGCGCAGAACACCACCGCGCGCGCCCTGGCCGCCGGCGCTTCGGGCGACGTGGAGCGCCGCCTGGGCGCCTACCGCGACCAGCTGCACGCGGTGGAGGGGCTGATCCCCAGCAGCGAGGAGCTGCCGGACCTGCTCGACGCCATCTCGACCGAGGCGCAGCGCACCGGGGTGGAGATCTCGCTGATCCAGCCCGTGGGCGCGACCGAGGAGCAGTACTACACGAAGCGCGTCTACGACATGGCGGTGATCGGCACGTACCACCAGGTGGGCGCCTTCCTGACGCGCGTGGCCTCGCTGCCGCGCATCGTCACCCCCATGAACCTGGTGGTGGCGCCCAAGGACGCTCCCACCGGGCCGGGCCAGCCGGCGCCGGGCGCCGACCTGGACAAGACGCGCCTGGAGGCGCGCTTCTCGGTGGAGACGTACGTGATCCCCGCCGCCACGCCAGCCCCTGCAGGGAATGCGGACTAAGACGCTCCTGGCCGCCCTCGCGATCGCCGCGGCGGCCCACGCAGCCCCGGCCCGCTCGCAGGCGCCGCCGCGCGACACCGTGGCGGTGTACCGCCGCGAGGTGTTCAGCTACGACCCGCGGGGCCGCCCCGACCCCTTCCGCCCGCTGCTCTCGCCGGTGGACCTGGGGATCAAGCTCGAGGACCTGCACCTGACCGGGGTCCTCTACAACCCGGATCCGCGCTACTCCATGGCGGTCTTCGCGCAGACGGACAGCACGGCGCCGCCGCTGCGCCTGCACCGCGGGCAGCGATACGGGAACCTGACGGTGGTCGCCATCTACCCGCGGCGCGTGGACGTGCGGGTGGACCAGTTCGGCCAGAGCCGCGTGGAGTCGATCATCCTGCGCACGCGGCCCACCGCGCAGGCCGTCCAGCCCGCCGGCCCGCAGGCGCAGCAGCCCGTAGTCGTTCAGATGGTACCCCAGTCTCAGCCGCAGCAGCCCGTGCGGCAGCGCCGGTCCGACCGTCCGGTCGCACCGCCGGCCGCGAATCCGGCCGCAACGAAAGGATATCCGCAATGATCCGCCGTCTCTCGATGGCCCTGATGCTGCCCGCGCTGCTGGCGGCCGGCCCCCCCGCCGCCCTGAGCGGCGGGAACGTGACCACCCTGCGGCTGGAGTCGCGCGGCGGCAACACCGAGCTGACGGTGGAGATCGCCGGCGGCGACGTGCGCTGGACCGACTTCAAGATGGGCGGCCCGCCGCGCGTGGTGGTCGACATCGCCGGCGCCCGCAGCGCGCTGCCCAGCCAGCGCTTCGACGGGCTGAACCGCGGCGGCGTCGCCTCGGTTCGCGCCAGCCAGTTCACGGACGACGTCGTGCGCGTGGTGATGGTGCTGGACCGGCAGGCGGACTACACGGTGACGCGCGTGCCCGAGGGCATCCGCATCGCCGTGGCGTCGGCCAGCCAGTCGGCGTTCCAGCCCTGGCACAGCGGCGCCCCGGTGCAGCCGTGGCGCCGCCCCGGCTCGGCCGAGGAGACGTCGGCGCGGGCGGACGCGGCTCCCGCGGCGCCGGTTCGCACCGCGGCGGCACCGATGCAGAGCCGTCCCGCGCAGAACCGGCCCGGCCGGCGCATGACGGTGACGTTCGACAACATGCAGATGCAGGACGTGATCGCGAGCTTCGCGGCGTTCAGCGGCCGGTCCATCATCCCCGGCGCGGGCGTGGGCGGGATCGTGGTGACCTCGGCCACCATCAACAACCAGCCGTGGGACGAGGCGCTGCGGGCGCTGCTCCAGGCGTACGGCCTGGCCGCGGTGGAGCTGCCCAGCGGCATCATCCGCGTGGACGCGATCGAGAAGCTGGCCGAGCGCGAGAAGCAGGAGCCGCTGGTGACCCAGCCGTTCCGCATCAACTTCGTGCCGGTGGCCGAGATGGAGGCCACCATCAAGCCGCTGCTCACCGACCGCGGCCAGGTGGCGACCAACCCGTCCACCAACACGCTGATCATCACCGACGTGGCCGGGGTGCTGGACGGCCTCTCGCGCCTGGTGGGCCAGCTCGACGTGCCCACGGCGCAGGTGGCGATCCAGGCGAAGATCGTCTTCATCAACCGCACCGACGCGGAGCAGCTGGGCGTCAGCTACGACCTCAAGGACTCGCGCGGCAACCAGCTGAACCAGCTGGTGGCGGTGCCGGACCCCAACAACCCGGGCTCGACCACCAACACCGACCTGGTGTCGCTGGGCGGCAACTCCATCGCCGCGCTGGGCAACGCGAACAACCGCGTCTCGGGGGCCACGCTCTCGACCGTGATCTCGCTGGTGCTGGGCCGCTACACGCTGGTCACCTTCCTCGACGCGCTGCAGACGGCGCAGCTCTCGGACGTGCAGGCGGCGCCGGTGGTGACCACGGTGAGCAACCACGAGGCGTCGATCTGGGTGGGCGAGAAGACGCCCATCCGCGTGGTGGACCTGGGCCAGCAGGGCCAGGCCGGCGCGGCCACCGGCGCTGCCGGGGGGCAGGCAACGCGCGCCACGGCGCAGCTCGTGGAGACGGGCATCCGCCTGATCGTGACGCCGCAGGTCACGTCGGACCGGCGCATCTTGCTCCAGCTGCACGCGGAGCGCTCGAGCGCCAACATCGTCCCCACCGAGATCGGCGTGCAGTTCCTCCAGCAGCAGGGCGACACGCGGGTGCTGGTGAACGACGGCGAGACGGCGGTCATCGGCGGGCTCACGGTCACCGAGGTGACCAGCGTGCGCTCGGGCATCCCCTTCCTGATGGACATCCCCTTCATCGGCGGGATCTTCCGGAAGACGACGTCGCAGGAGGACAAGCGTGACCTGCTGATCATGGTCACCCCCCACATCGTGGACGACCGCGCCTGAGCGCGGTGAACCGAACTACAAGGAAACGCGATACATGAAAACCGCCCGCAGACGGATCTCCGTCGCCGCCGCGACCGCCGTCCTCGCGGGCGGCCTGCTCGCGGCGTGCGACGGCGGCAACCTCTTCGTCGACCCCGGCCACGGCGGCGGCTCCGGGAACGGCGGCACCGACGGCACGCCGCCCACCGCCACCATCCAGTACCCGAAGCCCGACAGCGCCGTGCTGGCCGTGGGCGACCAGGCCTTCGTGAAGGTCCGCGCGACCGACGCGGTGGCGCTGCGCTCGGTGACCATCGAGGCGTTCTCGCTGCGCGGCAGCGCGGCGCTGGGCACGCTCACCAAGGTGGACCGCTTCACGCCCAAGACGGTGCGGCTGGACTCGGCCGGCTACGCGGTGAAGGACACGGTGATCACCCGGTTCCTGGACGCGACCACCGACACCCTGGTGGACCAGAAGGTGTACGTGGTGACCACGGCCACCGACACGGCGGGCAACGTGGACGCCGACACCAGCTTCCTGGCTATCGGCGGCCCGCAGGTGCAGGTGACGGCGCCCGCGGGCGGCGCCACGGTGCGAGCGGGCGTGCCGCTGCGCGTGGCGCTGAGCGCGACCGACCAGATCAGCAAGATCACGGCGGTGCGCGTCTTCACCTCGGGCGCGTACGTGAAGGACACGACGGTGCAGCTCCAGGTGGCGGTGGCGCACGTGGACACGGCCATCACGATCCTTCTGCCCGACACGGTGAAGGGCACGGCGCTGCACATCTCCGCCACGGCCACGGCCGGCACGCGCGCCCAAGGCACGGCGCGGCCGGTGGACGTGGTGGTGCAGCCTGCCGCGGCGGACGTGACGCCGCCGCGGGTGAGCTTCACCGTGTCCGCCCCGGCGCGCGCCGAGGTGAACGACACGCTCACGGTCACCGTGACGGGGACGGACGAGACGCGGGTGGACAGCGTGGGCGCCACGGTGCTCGCCATCCGCCGGACGGCGGCGCGGACCGACACGGTGGGCCGCTTCACCCGGCGGGTGAGCGGGGCCACGGGCACGCTGCGGTTCACCGTGGCGGAGTTCAACGGGCCGGTGGTGCCGCTGGGCCTGGACTCGCTTACGCTGGGCTTCGAGGTGACTGCCTTCGCCAAGGACGGGGCGGGGAACTGCGCCACGGCGACCACGCCGGGCTCGCTGCAGGGCGGCCCGTGCCGCACGGCCGGGGGCGTGATCCTCTCCGACGGCCCCGGCGCGCTCCAGCAGGTGGTGGTGGCGCGCGGCCTGACGCTGCCGTTCCCCAACGCGGGCGACCGCATCGCCGACGTGATCGCCGACAGCACGCGCCTCTTCCTCTCCAACCTCACCCGTAACCGGGTGGAGGTGGTGCAGATCGGGTCGCAGACGTACGGCACGCCGGTGCTGGTGGGCTCGGAGCCGTGGGGCCTGGCGCTGGGCCGCAACAGCGACTCGCTGTACGTGGCCAACAGCGGCGGCACCAACATCTCGGTGATCCCGCTGCGCAACCCGGTGCTCCAGGAAGCGGCCTCGGCCCGCATCTTCCCGGCGAACGAGCTGCTGTTCGACATCAGCTACACGATCGACACCAAGACGGGCACGGTGCCGCCGTCGTCGGTGCTGCGCTTCGACTACAGCGACCGGCCGCAGTTCATCGCCCAGGCGTCGAACGGCTTCCTGGTGTACTCGACCAAGCCCACGGGCGCGGCCAAGGACGGCACGGTCCGCATCTACGACCGCAACAAGCCGTTCCGGTCCGAGATCTTCACCGGCTACGTCGACCGCCACACGGCCAACAAGGCGCTGGCGGTGAACGCCGATTCGGCCTTCCTGGTGCCGGGCGACCCCAACCGCCTTCTCGTCTGCCCGCGCCGCCGCTTCGGCGACACGAGCGACCCGGCGTGCATCCTGGGCGACGTGTCGAGCGTGAGCGACTCGCTCTTCAAGCTGCGCCAGCTGCCGGCCAACGCGGCGGGCGGCCGGTGGGACACGCGGGTGGACATCGGGGCCGACGTGGCCGAGGTGGGCTTCTCGGACACGACGTTCGTGGCGGTGAGCACCGACCGCAACTACGTCGCCGTGGGCGAGGGCGCCCGCGTCAACGGCCGCATCCCGCTCTTCCAGGCCAGCGCCGACTCGCTGGTGCTGCGCGGCGACGTGCGCGACCTGATCAACAACACCAACGAGCGCGTCATCGGCTTGGGCCTGAACGGCGACGGCTCGCTGGGCATCGCCCGCGGCAATCAGGCGTACTTCTTCAACAACACGCTGCGCCTGCAGGGCGTGACCGCCAGCGGCTCGCCCGCCGGGGGCGTGGCGATGCACCCCGACAACTTCGGATATCCCGGCGGCTCGTTCCGGCTCTCGTTCGTCTCCGGCATCGACGAGACGGGCGCGCCGTACGTGGACGTGATCGACACGTTCAACTTCTTCCGGACCAAGCGGATGTACATCCGCGACGCGGTGGTGGGCGCCATCACCGTGGCGCGGCGGCAGGCGGGCGACCCGGCGAACGTAGCGCTCCGCATCTACGCGCTCACGCCGCGGGGCGTGGTGGGCCTCACGGTGCTGACCACGGACCTGACGCCGTAAGGCGCGCGGTCCGCCCTGGCGGGAACGACGGCGGGGGCCCTGGCGCGAGCCGGGCCCCCGTTGTTTCTTTATGGGATGCCCCTCTTCCGCTTCACCACCGCCGGCGAGTCGCACGGCCCCGCGCTCACGGCCGTCGTGGAAGGGCTCCCCGCGGGCCTGCCCGTGGCGGTGGATTCCATCGATGCCGAGCTGAGGCGCCGGCAGGGCGGCTACGGTCGCGGCGGGCGCATGCGCATCGAGTCGGACCGGGCCGAGATCCTGTCGGGAATCCGGCACGGGGAGACGCTGGGGTCGCCGGTGGCGATGCTGGTGCGGAACCGCGACTGGGCCAACTGGACCGAGGCGATGAGCGCCGCGCCGGTGGAGAACGCGGGCGACGACGAGGCCATGCGCCGCGTCTTCCTCCCGCGGCCCGGGCACGCGGACCTGGTCGGGGCGATGAAGTACGGCCGGTCCGACGCGCGCGACATCCTGGAGCGGGCGAGCGCGCGGGAGACGGCGGCGCGTGTGGCGGCGGGCGCGCTGGCGAAGCGGCTGCTGGCGGAGCTGGGGATCACCGTCGGCAGCCATGTCGTGTCGCTGGGGGGGATCGACGCGGCGGTGCCGGACGAGCTGCCGGAGGACCTGAACGCGGCGTCCGACCCGTCGCCCGTGCGCTGCCTCGACGCGGAGGCGGAGGGGCGGATGATCGACGCCATCGACGCCGCGAAGCGCGAGGGCGACACGCTGGGCGGGGTGTTCGAGGTCGTCGCGCGCGGCGTTCCGGCCGGGCTGGGCTCGCACGTGTCGTGGGACCGGAAGCTGGACGGGCGCCTGGCTGCGGCGGTGATGTCGATCCAGGCGATCAAGGGCGTGGAGATCGGCATCGGGTTCGCGGGGTCGATGCGGCCCGGCTCGCGCGTCCACGACGAGATCGTGGCGGACGCGTCGCTCGCCGTCGGCGGCGGGTACGGGCGCGGGTCGAACCGCGCGGGCGGGCTGGAGGGCGGCATCACCACCGGCCAGCCGCTCGTGGTCCGCGGCGCGATGAAGCCGATCTCCACGCTGATGCGGCCGCTGGGCACCGTCGATCTCCGCACCGGCCAGCCGGGCGAGGCGGTGCGCGAGCGGTCGGACGTCTGCGCCGTTCCCGCTGCCGGCGTGGTGGGCGAGGCGATGGTCGCCCTCGTGCTCGCGGGCGCGGTGCTGGAGAAGTTCGGCGGCGATTCCCTGGCCGAGCTGCGCCGCAGCTACGACGCCTATCTCGCGCAGATCAACGCCCATGGCGTCCGCGCCTGACGCCCCCGTCCCACCGGACGAGGCGGTGGATGCGCATCGTCCTGGCCTCGGCCGGAATGCGTCAGTCGTGTCGCATCCATCGTCCGTCGCGGCGGATTCGCCGGATCGGGTAGATGCGGGAGATGCGCAGCGTCCGGCGGATGCGGTAGATGCCGACCCATCGGTAGGCGCGGTAGATGTTATCGTATCCGCCGAGAACGCTGCGGGTGGCGGATCGATGGCCGGCCGTGCATCTCCCGAACGCTCTACGGCGGACGCGACGGCGATGGACGGCACGGCATCTACCGAATCGGAATCTGCCGAATCCGTCCATCCGATCTCCCGTGTCGTGCTCGTAGGCTTCATGGCGGCGGGGAAGACGGAAGTGGGCGCGGAGCTGGCGCGGCGGCTGGGCTGGCGGCACGTGGACCTGGACGGCGAGATCGAGCGGCGCGAGGGGCGTAGCGTGGCCTCCATCTTCGCGGCGCGCGGCGAGGCGTACTTCCGCGCGGCCGAGGCGCGGCTTACCTGGGAGCTGGCGGATGCCGAGCGCGTCGTCCTCTCGCCCGGCGGGGGGTGGATGACGAACCCTACGCTCCTCTCGCGCCTGGGCCCCGGCACGCGGGCCGTCTGGCTGCGCGTCTCGCCCGAGGAGGCGGTGAGGCGCGCATCGGCGTCGGACGGCACACGGCCCCTGCTGGCGGGCGCGGACCCGTTGGGCGCGGCGCGGCGGCTGGCGGGCGAGCGCGAGCGCTTCTACGCCCGCGCCCACCTGGCGGTGGAGACGGACGGGCGGACGTGCGAGGATGTGGCGGACGACGTGGAGCGCGGCGTGCGGGCGCGCGGAATCATTCCCGACTGACGGCTCAAGCTGACCCAGAAAGCACGAATGGCGGCAAAACCGAAGAACAGGCTCGTAGTCGTGGAGTCTCCCACCAAGGCCAAGACCATCCGGGGCTTCTTGCCCGACGGATACCGGGTGGCCGCGTCCATGGGCCACGTGCGCGACCTGCCCGAGAGCGCCAGCGAGATCCCGCCCACGCTCAAGGGCAAGGAGTGGGCGCGCCTGGGCGTGAACGTGGACGCCGACTTCGAGCCGGTGTACGTGGTGCCCGGCTCGAAGCGCAAGGTGGTCGCGGAGCTCCGCGCGCTGCTGAAGGATGCCGACGAGCTGGTGGTCGCCACCGACGAAGACCGCGAGGGGGAGAGCATCGGGTGGCACCTGGTGCAGGTGCTGGCACCGCGCATCCCCATCTCGCGCATCGTCTTCCACGAGATCACGCCGGAAGCCATCCGCGCCGCGCTGGCATCGCCGCGCCAGATCGAGGAGGACGTGGTGCGGGCGCAGGAGACGCGCCGCATCCTGGACCGCCTGGTGGGCTACACGGTGAGCCCGCTGCTGTGGAAGAAGATCGCGGGCGGCCTCTCCGCCGGGCGCGTGCAGTCCGTCGCCGTGCGCCTGCTGGTGCAGCGCGAGCGCGAGCGGCGGGCGTTCCGCTCGGGCACGTACTGGGACCTGAAGGCGCTGCTGGAGAAGCAGGCCACGCCATTCTCCGCCCAGCTCGCCTCGCTGGCCGGCAAGCGCGTGGCGAGCGGCAAGGACTTCGACGAGACGACGGGGCAGCTCAAGGGCGCCCGCGACGTGGTCCTCCTCGCCGAGGCGGACGCGCGCGCGCTGGCGGAGCGGCTGCGCACGGCGAAGTGGACGGTGGCGGAAACGGAGGAGAAGCCGTCCATCCGGCGTCCGTATCCGCCGTTCACCACGTCGACGCTTCAGCAGGAGGCCAACCGCAAGCTGCGCCTCTCCGCCCGCGACGCCATGCGCATCGCCCAGCGGCTGTACGAGGAGGGCCTGATCACGTACATGCGTACGGACTCGGTGCACCTGTCCGAGCAGGCGATCACGGCGTCGCGGAACCGCGTGAAGTCGCTGTACGGGGCGGAGTACCTGAGCCCCCAGCCGCGCCAGTTCACCACCAAGAGCAAGGGCGCGCAGGAAGCGCACGAGGCCATCCGCCCCGCCGGCACGGAGATGCGCACTGCCGAGGAGCTTCGGCTCACGGGGATGGAGCACGCGCTGTACGACCTGATCTGGAAGCGCACGGTGGCCAGCCAGATGGCGGACGCGCGCCAGACGCACCTCACCGCGATGATCCACGCAGCCGACGCGGTGTTCCGCGCGTCGGGCAAGCGCATCGACTTCGCCGGCTTCTTCCGCGCCTACGTGGAAGGGACGGACGATCCGGACGCTGCGCTGGAGGACCGCGAGGAGCCGCTGCCGCCGTTCAAGAAGGGCGATGCGCTCGATCTTCGCGACCTGGAGGCGCTGGGGCACGAGACGCAGCCGCCCGCGCGCTACACCGAGGCGACGCTGGTGAAGACGCTGGAGGCGGAGGGCATCGGGCGGCCCAGCACGTACGCCAGCATCATCGGCACCATCATCGACCGCGGCTACGTGGAGCGGCAGCAGAACCAGCTGGTCCCCACGTTCACGGCTTTCGCGGTCACGGGCCTGCTGGAGAAGCACTTCCCTACGCTGGTGGACACGCGCTTCACGGCGCGCATGGAAGAGCAGCTCGACGAGATCGCCGAGGGCCAGGCGGAGTGGCTGCCGTACCTCCGCGCGTTCTACTCCGGCCCGGACGGGCTGGAGGCGCGGGTGAAGAGCGGCAGTGCCGACATCGACCCGCGCGAGGCGTCTACCGTTCGCCTGGCGGACCTGCCGGCGCGCGTGCGCATCGGCAAGTTCGGCCCGTTCGTGGAATCGGAAGATGCGTCCGGGGCCACCGTCACGGCATCGATCCCGGACGGCATCGCCCCCGCCGACCTGTCGGACAAGCAGGTGCAGGGGCTGCTGCGGGCGAAGAGCGAGGGGCCGGACGTGCTGGGCACCGATCCCACGACCGGCAAGCCGATCCTGCTTCTCCAGGGGCGCTTCGGGCCGTACGTGCAACTGGGCGCGGCGGAGGAGGGCGGGGCCAAGCCCAAGCGCGCGTCGCTGCCCAAGGGCGTGACGCCGGAGACGCTGGGCTTCGACATGGCCGTCAAGCTGCTGTCGCTTCCGCGCACGCTGGGCGCGCACCCGGAGAGCGGCAAGGAGATCCAGGCGGGCGTGGGCCGCTTCGGCCCGTTCGTGGTCCACGAGGGCGAGTTCCGCTCGCTCGGCAAGGGCGACGACGTCTACACGGTCGATCTCGCCCGCGGCGTCGAGCTCCTGTCGCAGCCGAAGGGAGGGGGCCGGACGAAGGTGGAGCCGCTGCGCACGCTGGGCCCGCACCCCGCGGACGGCGAGCCCATCCAGCTCTTCGAGGGCCGCTACGGGCCGTACGTGAAGCACGGCGCCACGAACGCGTCGCTGCCCAAGGGTGTAGCACCGGAGAAGTTCACGGTCGAAGAGGCCGTGCCGCTCCTGGCCGAGCGCGCCCTCGCCGCGCCCAAGAAGGGCAAGGCGAAGGGCCGCAGCGCATCCACCGCCCGCAAGCCAGCGGCGGCCAAGGCAGACACGGCCAAGGCAACGGCGAAGAAGACCGCGACGGCCAAGAAGGCAGCGACGGCCAAGAAGACCGCGACCGCGAAGAAGACGACAACGAAGTCCGTCGCCAAGAAGACCGCGGCCAAGTCCACGACTCGGGCGCGGTAGGCCGGCCGGAGGACGTCCCACAGGGCCGGTTCGGTGCGGCGGCATCGCCCGGGCGGGTAAACCCGCGGGGCTACAATGGCGCTAAACCCGGCTTCGCGGGTTCCGGCGGAGAGTTCGATGCGTGTTCCGTGCGGGTTCGCGTCGGCGGTGGATCGAACGGCATGGGGATCATCTGCACGAAAGCATGAGGTTGAAGATGGCGAAGGTGACGGTCGTGGGGGGCGGGCTTTCCGGGTCCGAGGCGGCGTACCAGCTCGCGGAGCGCGGCCACCAGGTCACGCTTCGGGAGATGCGCCCCGTGCGCGGCACCGCGGCGCACCAGACGGAGATGCTGGGCGAGATCGTCTGCTCCAACACCTTCAAGTCCGAAGATCCATCGAACGCCCACGGTCTGCTCAAGCTGGAGATGGACGCGCTGGGCGCCGGCGGCTCGCTGCTGCTGCGCTGCGCCCGCGAGTCGCGCATCCCCGGCGGCACGGCGCTCACGGTGGACCGCATCGAGTTCGCGCAGCGGATGACCGCGGCGGTCGAGGCGCATCCGTCCATCGAGATCGTGCGCGACGAGGTGACGGAGCTGCCGGAAGGCCCGGCCATCATCGCCACTGGCCCGCTCACGTCCGACGCGCTGTCCACGTCCATCCGCGGCGCGCTGGGAGACGAGGGGCTGTCGTTCTTCGACGCCATCGCGCCCGTCGTCTCCGCCGATTCGCTGAACATGGACGTGCTGTTCGCCGCGTCGCGCTGGGGCAAGGGCGAGGGCGACGACTACCTGAACGCGCCCATGTCGAAGGAGCAGTACGATGTCTTCGTCGAGGCGCTGCGCACGGGCGAGGGCTACGAGGGGCACGATTGGGAGAACGTACCGTACTTCGAGGGCTGCCTGCCGGTGGAGGTGATGGCCTCGCGCGGACCGGAGACGCTTCGTTTCGGGCCGATGAAGCCGATCGGCCTGCCCGTCCCGGCGCTGAACGGCAGGTTCGCGCACGCCATCGTGCAGCTGCGGCAGGAGGACAGGGCGGGGCAGATGTGGAATCTGGTCGGCTTCCAGACGCGGCTGAAGATTCCCGAGCAGCGCCGCATCTTCCGCACGATCCCGGGGCTGGAGGACGCGGAGTTCCTTCGCTGGGGCTCCATCCACCGCAACACGTACCTGAACTTCCCCGCGCGCCTGAGTCCGCACGGCGGCCTGCCCGACCGTCCGGAGCTGGTGTTCGCGGGGCAGATCACGGGCGTGGAAGGCTACACGGAATCCACCGCGGTCGGCATCCTCGCGGCAGTGAACCTGGACCGCATCGTCCGCGGCCTCGATCCCGTGCTGCCGCCAACCACGACCATGCTGGGGGGGATGATGCGCTACCTGCGCGAGTCCGAGCCCAAGCACTTCCAGCCGATGAACTCCAACTTCGGCCTGATGGACCCCATGCCCGGCCGCCACAAGGACAAGGCGGCCAAGCGCCAGCTCATGGCCGAGCGCGCGCAGGCCGAATTCGCGGCGTGGATGGAAGCCAACGCGCTCTCCATCGGCGAAGGCGCCGCCGCGCGATGATCCCCCGCGCCGTCTCCGCCGATCCAGCCGGCGTGGCTCCGTCCGACGCGGACGATGCCGCGGCGAAGGCTTCCGGGGCGCGGCTGGCGGCGGTGGACGCGTTCCTGTCGTACGTGGCGCACGAGCGGCAGCTCTCGCCGCACACGGTGAGCGCCTACGCGGACGACCTGCACGAGGCGGAAGCGTTCCTGGGCCGCTACTACGGCGATCCCGACTGGAGCTGGCGCGGATTGGACCGTCTGGCGATCCGCTCGTTCATGGGCGACTGCGTGAGCCGCCGCGCGCTGTCGAGGCGGACGGTGGCGCGGAAGCTCTCCGCCCTGCGCTCCTTCTTCCGCTTCCTGAGCGAGGAGGACCTGGCGGACGCGAACCCCGCGCGCACGGTCCGCACGCCCAAGCGCGAGCGGCGCCTGCCCGGGCATCTCACGCGCGAGCAGATCGAACAGGTCTTCGCGGACGCCGAGATGCGCGCGGAGAGCGGAGGGTTCCACGCGCTCCGTAACCTCGCCGTGATGGAGCTGTTCTACAGCAGCGGGCTTCGCGTCTCCGAGCTCCAGGGGCTGAACGTGGCGGACCTGGACCTCGTCACCGAACTTGCTCGGGTGATGGGGAAGGGGCGCAAGGAGCGCATCGTCCCCATCGGCCGCACGGCCATCCGCGCGCTGCGGGGGTACTACGAGGCGCGCGAGCGGGTGCTGGAGACGGCCACGCGCGGCGAGCGGCGGGCCGTCTTCCTCAGCCAGACGGGGCGCCGCCTCTCGGTCCGCCAGGTGCAGAACGTCGTCGGCACGTTTCTGGACGGCGTGGCGGGCGAGACCGGGCTGTCCACGCACTCGCTGCGGCACACGTTCGCCACGCACCTGCTGGACGCCGGCGCCGACCTGCTGGCGGTGAAGGAGCTGCTGGGGCACGCCAGCCTCAGCACCACGCAGATCTACACGCACACGTCACGGGAGCGGCTGAAGAAGGTGTACCGCAACGCGCACCCGCGCGCCTGAGGCAGCCGCCGCCCGTTCAACGCAGACAGGAGACAGATGGCACTTCCCGCGTTCCACGCCACCACCATCCTCGCGGTGCGCCGCGACGGCCGCGTCGCCCTGGGCGGCGACGGGCAGGTCACCGTGGGCGACACCGTGGCCAAGGCCACCGCCCTGAAGGTCCGCAAGATCAAGGACGGCAAGGTGCTGGCGGGCTTCGCCGGCTCCGTGGCCGACGCCTTCACGCTCTTCGAGAAGTTCGAGGAGAAGCTGGAGCGCTACCCAGGCAACCTCTCCCGCGCCGCCGTGGAGCTGGCGAAGGAGTGGCGCAACGACCGCTACCTGCGGCGCCTGGAGGCGCTGCTGGCCGTGGCGGACCAAGAGCACCTCTACATGCTGTCCGGCAACGGCGACGTGATCGAGCCGGACGACGACATCGTGGCCATCGGGTCCGGCGGGTCGTACGCCATGGCCGCGGCGCGGGCGCTCAAGCAGCACTCGGAGCTGACCGCGCCCGAGATCGTCCGCAGCGCGCTGGAGATCGCGGGCGACATCTGCATCTACACCAACCGCAACATCACCGTCCTGGAGCTGTAGCTGGGGATGGCGGTGCGGCGCGCTCCGTCCCCGCGCGGGGGCGGAGCGCGCGGCATTTCCCCCGCCCGCGGCCCACGTTACTATTGGGCACCGAAAGCGAGGCGGTGCAGCCCCGGCGAGCCACGCCGCCGGCCGCGCCGCCCTTCGTGAAGAAGAACGGAAATGAGCGAAACCGAAACGCAGCCCGAAGCCGCCGAGGTCCAGCCCTGGCTGGACGAGATGACCCCGCGGCAGATCGTGGCCGAGCTGGACAAGTACATCGTGGGCCAGGAGCCGGCCAAGAAGGCCGTCGCCATCGCGCTGCGCAACCGCTGGCGCCGCCAGAAGGTGGACGAGGACCTGCGCGACGAGATCGTCCCCAACAACATCATCATGATCGGCCCCACGGGCGTGGGTAAGACCGAGATCGCGCGGCGGCTTGCGCGCCTCGCCGGCGCTCCGTTCGTGAAGGTGGAGGCCAGCAAGTTCACCGAGGTCGGCTACGTGGGCCGCGACGTCGAGTCCATGGTCCGCGACCTCGTGGAGGTCGCCGTGAACATGGTCCGCACCGAGCGCGAGGACGAGGTGCAGGACACGGCCGAGCAGCGCGTGGAAGCCCGCCTCCTGGACCTGCTCGTGCCCCCGCTCTCCGACTCGCCCGAGCCCGCGGCAGACGGTGAGAAGACGGGCGAGGCGCGGCGCTCGTTCGTGGTCGCGCCCGGCGGCGAGGCCAAGGAGGAGAGCGAGGACGAGAAGAAGACCCGCGAGCGCCGCGAGCGCACGCGCGAGAAGTTCCGCGCGCTGCTGGCCGACGGCAAGCTCGAGGAGCGGCAGGTGGAGATCGACGTGCAGCAGAACATGCAGTTCGACAACATGATGGTGCCCATGGGCGGGATGGACGGCATGGGCATGGACAACAACATCATGGACATGCTGCAGGACATCCTCCCCAAGAAGACCAAGCGCCGCCAGGTCACCATCGCCGAGGCCCGCCGCATCCTGCTGCAGGACGAGCTGGACAAGCTGGTGAACATGGACGAGGTGGTGAACGAGGCCCTGGACCGCGCCGAGGAGATGGGCATCATCTTCCTCGATGAGGTCGACAAGATCGCGGGTGGCGGCGGTGGCATGGGCCCCGACGTCTCGCGCGAGGGCGTGCAGCGCGACCTCCTGCCCGTGGTGGAAGGCTCCACGGTGCAGACCAAGTACGGCATCATCCGCACGGACCACGTGCTGTTCATCGCCGCCGGCGCGTTCCACGTCTCCAAGCCGTCGGACCTGATCCCCGAGCTCCAGGGCCGCTTCCCCATCCGCGTGGAGCTGAAGAGCCTGACCGAGGACGACTTCGTGCGCATCCTCCAGGAGCCGAAGAACGCCCTCATCACGCAGTACAAGGCCCTGGTCGCGGCAGACGGGGCGCGGCTGGAGTTCACGGAAGACGGGGTGCGGGCCATCGCCAGCACGGCGGCGCTGGTGAACTCGCGCATGGAGAACATCGGCGCGCGGCGGCTGCACACGGTGCTGACGACGCTGCTGGAGGACATCCTGTTCGAGCTGCCGGACCTGGAGAACAAGGACATCCGAATCGACGCCTCCACCGTCCACGAGCGCCTCAAGGCCATCGTGGAGGACGAGGACCTGCGCCGCTACATCCTGTAGCCGTGCCGTCGTGATCGATCGTGAGAAGCCCCGGCGGATGCGTAGCGATGCGCGTCTCCGGGGCTTTTCCGCATCGGGCTGTGAGAACGGCAGAGCCTCACGCGGAGACGCGGAAACCGCGGAGAACATACCGCTTCTCCTGCAGTTCTCCGCGTCTTCCGCGTCTCCGCGTGAGAATCTTTCGTTGTACTGGGGTGCATCTTCAAGGTTCTTCCGATCCACATCTACAGGAGGATGGAGCCGTGAGCGAAGACTTCCGCGCGCACGTCCGCGACGAGACGGTCCGCACGTTCCAGACGTACAAGGGGATGGCGGACAAGGCGGTCGCGCAGATTTCCGACGAGGCGTTCTTCCGCGCGCTCGACGGCGAATCGAACAGCATCGCCATCGTCATGAAGCACGTGGGCGGAAACCTCCGCTCGCGCTGGAGCGACTTCCTCACGAGCGACGGCGAGAAGGCCGACCGCGACCGCGACGGGGAGTTCGAGGCGGGGCAGGGCACCGATCGCGCCGCTGTCACCGCGACGTGGGAAGATGGCTGGCGCGTCCTGCTCGCCTCGCTGGAAGCGCTGTCGCGGGAGGACATGGAGCGCACCGTCACCATCCGCCGCGAGCCGCATACGGTCACGCACGCCCTCCAGCGCAGCCTGGCTCATAC
>DASRQW010000285.1 GCA_035696245.1 Longimicrobiaceae bacterium
CCGGCAGCGCCCTCGTGGCCCTGCCGGGTTTGTTTTTGTCCGATCCAGCCATGCTTTCAAAGTATACAGAGTGGACGCAGGCCGCCACTCTCACGGCTGGAAGGGAGCGCATCGTGTTTCCCGCCGACGCACACTTGAACGCAGAGGGCCCGCACCACCGCCGGTGCGGGCCCTCTGCGCATCTGCCATCCAGCCTCTACTTTCGTCCGCCTACCGTCCCGGCAGCGGGAAAACCGGCAGGCTCTCGTTGCCGTCGCGGTCCACGGCGGCGACTCCGAAGAAGTAATCGTCGATGTTCACGTTCTCCAGCGTGGCCTCGGTGACGTTGCCCACGAAGCGCGAGCGCTCCCATGCGCCCGATGTGGGATGGCGCCAGTAGATGCGATAGCCCGCCAGGTCCGACGCCGCAACGGCCTTCCACTTGAGCGTGGTGTTGGGGGTCACGGCGCCCGTAACGGTCACGCTGTCCGGCGCGGCGGGCGCCCAGGCGAGCGAGGCCAGCGTGGTGGCGTTCACCGCCGTCATGCGCGCCAGGTACGGGTAGTCCACCATCTCCGGCACGTCGCCGTAGCGGATACCGTTCTCCACGCGCACCGTCTGGTGCTGGCGCGTGTAGTCCTCCTGCGACTCGGTGAGCCGCACTGCCGGGTAGCCTGCCGTGAAGAACGGCGTGTGGTCGCCGCCCCGCCCGAAGCGGTCCAGCCGGTAGACGAGCTGCACCTCCAGGTTGGGCACGTACCGTTGCGCGGTGGCCACCACGTAGCGCCCCAGCTCGCGCGACGGGGTGTCCAGCTCGCCGCCGGAGTACAGGTAGCGCCTCAGCTCCGCCGCCGTGGCCGTGGGCGGGATGCCGGGGGCGAACACGCGCGCCGTGGTGTTGTTCGTCAGCCCGCCCATGCCGCGCGTGTTGCCGACGATGTCGTTGTTCAGCACCCCTGCCAGGCGCCAGTTGTGGTCGCGCGCGTACTTCGCCAGGATCTCGCCGCCGAACAGCCCCTGCTCCTCGCCCGCGAGCGCGGCGTACACGACCGTCGCGTCGAAGGTGCGCTTCGACAGCACGCGCGCCGCCTCGATGGTCGCTACCACGCCCGACGCGTCGTCGTTGGCGCCGGGCGCGTCGGTGGTGGCGTCCATCACGTCGTTCACGCGCGAGTCGTAGTGGCCCTGCATCAGCACGTAGCGCTCGGGGTCCGTGCGCCCGCGCTGGATGGCGACCACGTCCACCACGTTCGCGTCGGCCTTGATTCGGCCGGCGGGGTCGCCCTTCACGATGTCGGACACGTACATCACCTGCAGGCACCCGCCGCACTGATGCGAGATGCGCGTGAACTCCGCGAAGATCCACCGCCGCGCCGCCCCGATGCCGCGCGTCTGGCTCACCGTGTCGCTCAGCGTGTGCCGCGTGCCGAAGCCCACGAGAGCGCGCACGTCGTGCTCCAGCCGCGCGGCCTGCGGAGCCGTCGCGATCTCCTGCAACGCGCCCTCTGCCGCCACGGGCGTGGTCCCCAGGCGCGGCGCGTTGGGCGGGAGGTTCGGGTCGCGCGTAGCGGGGCGAGCGGGCGGCGGTGTCTGCGCACCGGCGGGCGCGGCGAGGGCGAGCGCGAGCGGAACGAGCAGCAGCGCACGGGCAAAGCGGATCACGAACACCTCCGGGTTTGTGTTGATGGCCGGGCGGTCGAACCGGCGAACGTCAGACCTGCGTGAATCCGTATTGTCGGTAGATACGCCGTCGAGCATCATGACGAGCGTTCGGTAGATGCGCAGCAACCCATCATCGCCGGATTCTGTAGATGCGGCGCAGTCGCCCGTTCCCGCAGCAGTTCGGCGGATGCGCAGCCTCGCATCGCCCCATCATCTCCCAACGCGCGCTCCGGGTGCGGGGACGGCGGATGCGCTGCAGCGGGCTATGCCGCGGACTCGTCGGCTGCGTCGGCGGCGCGGACGAGGCGCTCGAAAAGGGCGGGAAGGTCCGCCTGCAACATCGAATCCAGGCGCAGATGCCCGTCGTGGAAGGCGAGCCCGGCCGTCACCGAGTTGGGCACCACCACGCAGTGCATCCCCGCCCGCCGCACCGCCAGCGCGCCGTTGGGCGAGTCCTCGAAGGCAACGGCGTGGCGCGGCTCCACGCCCAGGCACTCCAGCGCGCTCAGGTACAGGTCCGGCTCGGGCTTCACGCGCTGCACGTCGTCGGCTGTGCGGACGCACCGGAAGTGGTGGAGCAGGTCCAGCCTCTCGAGGTTGCCGACGACCCACTCGCGGCCGGAGCTGGACGCCAGGCCCACGCGCAGCCCCAGCTCGTGCGCCCGCGCCAGCGTGTCGGCCACGCCCGGCAGCGGCCCCTCACCCGCGATGCGGTCCAGGAAGCGGCTGCGGCGCACGCGCGCCAGCTCGTCGCGGTCTAGCGGGTGGCCGAGCTGCTCCTCGAGTACGCCAGCGGGTCGAAGAAGCCCGCCTCCCGCCCGATGCACTGGCTCCACACGTCCAGCGGCATCTCCGCCCCATGCTCGGCGAACAGGTCGCGAATCACCGCGTACTCGTGCGTCTCGCTGTCGAAGATCAGGCCGTCGAAGTCGAACACCACCGCCTGGATCAAGCCGCCTCCTCCAATCACGAGTTCCCCGCACCGCCCCGCACCTCCCGACCTGCCCGCCGGCCCGTCCCGAATCCACGGGAACGCTTCTTCACCCGCGGGATCGTTACAGCGACGACTGCCGATCATCCCGGTTGATCACGCCGATCGACGGATATGCCGCGCCGCCGTGCATCTCCCGAAACCGCTGGACGCCGAAGATGGGGAGCGCGTCGCGCAGACGCCAGAGCGGGAGGTGCCGACGTGCGCAGCCCCTGCCGGGCCCGTGGCTTGCACCCGGCCGCGGCCAGTCACCGAGGGCACACACACGGGAAACGGGGATGGATGGCCGAGGACGAGACGTGGGACGCGGTGGTGGTGGGCGGCGGCCCGGCGGGACTGGCTGCGGCGCTCTGGCTGGCGCGCTACCGCCGCCGGGTGCGCGTGTTCGACGCGCAGGACCCGCGCAACGCGCCCACGTGGGGCGTGCACGGCTACCTGGGCCTCACCGACCCGCCGCCGTTCGAGCTGCGGCGCGTGGGCCGCGAGCAGGCCATCGCCGCCGGCGCGGAGTTCGAGGCGGCGATGGTGGAGAAGATCGAGGGCGAGGAGGGCGACTTCCGCGTCACGCTCTCCAGCGGCAGCACCGTGCGCGCCCGCCGGGTGATGCTGTGCACGGGCCTCAAGGACATCATCCCCGAGATCCCCGGCCTGCTGGACTTCTACGGGCGAAGCATCTGGCATTGCCCGGACTGCGACGGCCCGTCGGCGGCGGACAAGCGCATCGGCGTGATCGGGTGGGGGCGCTCCATCGCGGCGTTCTGCATGTACATGCTCACGTGGACGGACAGGATCACCCTGCTCACGCACGGCCACCCGCCGGACCTGCCGGAGAAGTCTCAGGCGGCGCTGGACCGCTTCGGCATCCCCGTGCGCCCGGAGGTGATCGACAGCATCGAGGGCGAGGTGGACATGGGCTGCATGACGCACGTGGTCTTCCACGGCGGGGAGGCGCTGGAGCTGGACCACGTCTTCTTCCACATCGCCTGCGGCCCCGGCTCCACCCT
>DASRQW010000286.1 GCA_035696245.1 Longimicrobiaceae bacterium
CGGGCGCCGTTTTTGCGTCCTGCGCCCAGCCCCCCGAGCAGGACCTTCTCCGGAGCTTTTCGCATGCGCCACCTATCGCCCGCGGGCGACCCGCGCGACACCACGGTCGCCTTCGAGCTGGTCCGCCGCGTCCGCGGCTCCGCGCCCGCCGGCCCGTACGACGGCGGATACGACGTGCGCCGCGGCTACGACGATGCCCCCGTGGTCCACGTCGGCCCCGACGCGGACGAGATCGCGTACTTCGGCGGCCGAGACGTCGGCCGGCGATAGGTCGCTGGACGGCCGATGTCTCGCATCCGCCGAGCCTTTCGATGGGTGATCGGATGATGCGCATCTCCTGCGACGCCACATGTCCGGCTCACGTAGATGCGCATCTACCGACGTGCTCGTGACGCCTGTCGGATGATACATATCGTCTGACCTGCGCTTGAGAAGCTTCGGGCGATGCGCGGCCCGGGCGTCGCGGCGGATGTGCGGCGATGGAGCGTTCCGGCGATGCGCGGCGGGCAATGCGTCGCTGGCACGGCGTCTGCCCTTCGGGGGCGCGGACCCCAACCGGAGCGCGTATGCTGATCCAGGAAGTGCTGACCGACGTACCCGCGGCCGAGGTGGTGGAGCGCGCCCGCGACTTCTTCACCTCGCGCTTCTCGCCGTACGCCGGCTTCGAGGAAGCTTCCAGCGACACCCACATCAAGTTCGTGAACGAGGCCGCCGACCTCACCATCGGCGTGGGCACGCAGGACGGGAAGACGATGGTGCGCGGCTCCACCTCGCGCATGCACGCCGAGCTCTCGCAGTTCCTCGCCACCCTCGCCCCGGCCGAGGAGGTGCGCCAGAACCAGCCCGGCCCCGGCACCTCCGGCGCGGGCTGAGCCCCGCGCGGAGGCCGAACCCCGCTGCCACGGCGGGGTACTGGGCGGGGTTGGAAGGCAGTCCCCGCCCCTGCCCGGAGCACCCTTGATCGTCCGTTCGCTCTTCTTCGCATCGTACCGCGACCTGGCCGGCGCCGGCGAGCTTGCCGTAGAGCTGCCTCCGGGCGCCTCCGTGCGCGAGCTGGTCGCGCACCTGCGCCGCCCCGGCGCGGGGCTGGAGCGTCTGCCCGAAGAGCCCGCGGTGGCCGTGAACATGACCTACTCTCCCCTCGACACTCCGCTCGGCGATGGCGACGAGGTCGCGTTCATCCCCCCCGTGGCGGGCGGGTGAGCGTGTCGCGCTCCGTCTGCCGCGTGACCCGCGAGCCGCTGGACGCCGCCGCGATTCTGCGCGACTGCGTGGGGCCGTCGGACGGCGCGGCGCTGCTCTTCTGGGGCGTGGTGCGCGAGGAGCACGCCGGGCGCCGCGTCGCATCGCTGGAGTACGAGGCGTACGCGGAGATGGCCGAGCTGAAGATGCGTGAGATCGCGGACGAGGCGCGCGAGCGATGGGGCACGGGCGACATCCACGTCGTGCACCGCGTGGGCCTGCTGGAGGTGGGCGACGCCAGCGTAGCCATCGCCGTCGCATCTCCCCACCGCGCCGAGGCTTACGAGGCGTCGCGCTACGTGGTCGAGGAGCTGAAGCGCCGCGTCCCCGTCTGGAAGCGCGAGGGCTACGTGGAAGGCGACCGCCAGTGGGTCCCCGGCCACACCCCCGAAGTCGAAGCGACGGTGGAAGGATGACGATGCCGCAGCATTTCCGCCGAAGCGCGACGAACCCCCCTGTAGGGGTGCGATTCATCGCATCCGCGCCGGCGCCACAGACTCGGGTCTCCGCGCTTTCCGTAGATGCGATGTCGCTCGCCAGCTCCGCATCTCCCGATCCACATTTCCGCATCTCCCGAATCCGCCGGAGGATGGCGTGAGCGCGCTCATCCAGCTCGGCGGCGCCGCGCCCGTCTTCCCCTCGCGCCCGATCCCCGAGGCGGGGCCGATGGAGGACGGCTTCGGCCGCCGCATCGAGTACCTGCGCATCTCCGTCACGGACAAGTGCAACCTGCGCTGCGTGTACTGCATGCCGGAGGAGGGCCTGCCGTGGCTGAAGCGCGAGGAGATCCTGAGCTACGAGGAGATCGCGCAGATCGTACGGGTGATGGCGGGCGTGGGCCTGCGCCGCGTGCGCATCACGGGCGGGGAGCCGCTGGTGCGCCGCGACCTGCCCGCACTGGTCCGGCAGATCAAGGCGGTGCCGGGCATCGACGACATCGCGCTGTCCACCAACGCCGTGCTGCTGCACGAGCTTGCGGACGAGCTGCGCGACGCCGGCGTGGATCGCGTGAACGTCTCGCTCGACTCGCTGCGGCCGGAGCGCGTGGACGCCATCTCGCGCCGCGCCGGCTCTGCCGATGCGATCTTCCGCGGGCTGGAGGCGGCGGAGCGCGCGGGCTTCTCGCCCATCAAGGTGAACTGCGTGGTCATGCGCGGCCGCAACGACGACGAGGTCGCGGACTTCGCCGCCATCACGCGCGAGCGCCCGTGGCACATCCGCTTCATCGAGGTGATGCCCACCGGCGAGAACCTGGGCGTCCAGGCTGAAGAGTTCGTATCGGCCGACGAGATCCTGGCGAGCGTGGGCGCCGTCGGCGAGCTGCGGCCGGTCACGGGGCCGGCGGGCAACGGCCCGGCTGCGTACTACGCCTTCGACGGGGCGCCGGGCACGGTGGGCGTCATCACGCCGATGAGCCACAACTACTGCGGCACCTGCAACCGCATGCGCCTCACCGCCGATGGGCAGCTTCGCCCCTGCCTCTTCGGCCACGCGCAGACCAACCTCCGCGACCCGCTCCGCCGCGGCGAGCCCATCGAGCCGCTGCTCCGCGACACCCTGCGCATCAAGCCCGAGCGCCACTGGCTGGTCCAAGGCAGCGACCAAGGCTCCGGCGGCCTGCTCGCACTCTCGCAGGTGGGGGGGTAGCGCGGACTTCGCACCGGCGGAGCATGAACGGAGAACGGGCGAGCCCTTCGTGAGGGTTCGCCCGTTCTGCTGTTGCAACATCAGGCGTGCGCGGCGATGGGCTGGATTTTCCTCGTGTGCGGAAGGAGAGAGTCAGAGCCCATCGTGAACTGCGTGTGTGATGCTCTCTCGCCCGTTTTCAGGTGCTGGTTCGCCGCGTCGCTGCTGAGGATCACTGCCTCGCACTGGGGACGTTCGCGCCGAGTGACGCATCGAAGTTGACGGACAGTCACTCCGCGCCCACGTCTCCGATCAACCCTTCGATCCACTCACGCGATTCGGCTTCGCGGCGCGTGTCCGAAGCCATCCTCATGTATTCCGAGGCACTGCCTTCGTGCGGAACGTGCGGCGCATCGAAATCGTCCGGGACCGTGAACAGTCCGCGGGCACTCCCGGGAGTGCGGTCCATCCTCCGTCCGCCCGCCGTGGGTACGAGCCGCGCGACCGGATGCCCATCGCGCGTGATGACGATTTCCGCCCCAGCGCCCACTTCGTGGACCAGCTCGGCCAGGCGGGTTTCCGCGTCCGCCAACTCAACCGTGAGGGTAACCACGTGACCTCCTCTGCTCGATTCCGTCGGGATTGCATCTGAAGGGGCTAACCCTGAATGTAGTCCAGCAGAGCGCATCAGGAATGCCGACGCATCGGGCCGCGGTCCGGTGTCCGCGCTCGTGGACGCCTGGATTGCGAGCGACAGGGTCCGAGCCCACTTTTGCCTTCCGCTCGTCTACCTCTAACATCGGGAGCACCATGCCCGCCGTCACCCGCCCGCAGCCTGGTGAGTATCTGCCGTACTACCACCGCTACATCTCGCTGGTGCCGGAGGGAGACGTGTGCGATCTGTTGGAATCGCAGATAGGGGAGACGCGCGAGCTGCTTCGCTCCATTCCCGAGGCGCGCGCCGGGCACCGGTACGCAGAGGGTAAGTGGAGCATCCGTGAGGCCGTCTGCCATCTCGCGGACACCGAGCGGGTGATGGCGTACCGGGCGTTGCGAGCAGCACGGGGTGATGCGACACCGATCCCCGGATACGACCAAGACGCGTGGGCACCGGCGTCGGGCGCCGACGCGCGTACACTCGCCTCCGTAGCGGACGAGTACGCGGCGGTGCGCGGAGCGACGGTGCACCTGCTCCGCAGCCTCACGCCAGAGACCGCCGCGCG
>DASRQW010000287.1 GCA_035696245.1 Longimicrobiaceae bacterium
GCTGGCCGTCCGCCGCTCCGCGCTGCTGGCCACGGAGGGCTACGACGGCTCGGTGCTGTTCGAGGACCTGGAGCTGGTGCGGACGGTGGTGGCGGCCGGGGGGCGCGAGGAGCTTGCGGACGACGTGTACGTCCTCCGACGTCCTTCGTCGCAACGCCAGTTCTTCGACCAGCGCGTGCGCCAGGCATACGACGAGCTCGCGCGGCCGGGGCGGATGGCGGTGCAGCTCGCGGTGCTTCCGGCCGCTGTCACGCTCGCCAAACGGCGGAGGTGGGGATGGCTGGCCGCGGGGGCCCTGGGTGTCGCCGCGGTCGCGGAGGCGGGGCGGAGGAAGCGCGGCGCGGGGAAGGTCTTTCCGGCGAGCGCATCGCTCATGGCGCCGCTGTGGCTGCTGGAGCGCGGCGTGTGCAGCTGGCTGGCCCTGGGCACGCGGGTGCTGAACGGCGGCGTCCGGTACCGCGACGCGCGCCTCGCCCGCGCCGCCACGCCCGAGGCGGAGCTGCGCGCGCGTCACGCCGGCAAGCTTTCCAGCACCTCCACGTCTATGGGCTTGAACGAGCCGTTGTTCGACAGCTCGGCCGAGCAGGCGGTCACGCCCACCACCATGTCCATCTCCGCCCGCAGCAGCAGGTAGTCGCCCGCCCGCGACCGCGGCGGCCCGATGGCCAGCTCGCCGCTGGCGGCCACCTCCACGTTCATGAAGACGTTGAGCGTCGTGGGGATCGCGTCGGGCTCGATGCCGAAGGGGGCCAGGTTCGCCGCCAGGTTCGCGAAGCAGCTCGGGTGCGGCGCCGTGCTGCCGTAGATGATGCGGAACGTGTCCGGCGAGCACGGCGTGAGCAGGAAGTCGTGGCGCCCCACCGTGTCGTCCACGATGGTCCACATGGGGTTGCTGCGGTTGGAGTACAGCACGTGGTGGGTGGTGAGGTAGATCGTGTTCGCGTAGTCGATCGTCCTCCCCGAAGACAGCCACTCGCGCTTGTCCGCGCGCGCGAAGCTTACCAGGTCGGACACCTGCTCGCCCGCCGGGTCGGTCACGCGCACGAGCTGCCCGGCGCGGACCTCGAACCCCACGCCCGTCTGCGGCTCCAGGTGAAAACGTCGTGTCATGCTCATGGGAAAGATGTGGGGCATTTCAGCCTCGCCGTCGGTCCGGCCGCGAGGCCACCAGGCTCACGGCTCCGTTGCGAGCAGCCATTCCGCGGCCGAGCGCCACCGGAGCCGCGCCGGAAGCTCTCTCGCCGGAGGTGACGGGTCCAGCGTGATCAGGAGCGCCTCGGCTTCCGGGTACGCTTCCGCAGCGGCTTCAAGCGCACGCACCTCCCGCTGCCACGTCGCGTCGCCCGTCGTGTCCATGCACACCTGCACCAGGACGGGAGGATCCCCGGGGCGCTCCGCGAAGAAGTCCACCTCCCAGCCATCACCCGCGCGTAGCCAGTCCGCCGTGTACGCGCGGCGGTCCAGCTCCAGGAGCACGGCGGTCTCGAGTGCGCGGCCGTGGTTCTCGCGGCCCGTGCGCTCGTAGAGCGGGATCAGCCCGGGGTCGATGGGATACGCCTTGCGCGGGTTCACCATCCGCTGCCGCTCGGACCTGCTGTGCATGCTGACCGTGCGGACGAGGAACGCGTCCTCGATGTGGTCCAGGTACTCGTACAGCGTGTCCTTCGCCACCGCGACACCTTGCGAGCGCAACGAGTCGTACAGCTTCTTCATGCTGAAGCTGCCCCCCGGCGTGGCGAGCAGGTGGCGCTGGAGCCAGCGGAGCGCCTGGGGGTTGGACACCCTGTGCCTCTCGACCACGTCCCGGAGCACCATCACGTCCACGTACCCCTTCAGCAGCGAGAGCCGGTCGCGGCGCTCCGTCTTCTGCGCCTCGGGGAACCCGCCTTCCTCCAGGTATCGGAGTAGCGCCCCGTCCAGCGCCGCGCGCCGGGAGGGCGGCAGGCGTTCCCACGGCGCGTCCGGTTCCTTGCCTGCATGCCGGAGGGCCTCCCGGAACGAGAACGGGTGCACCAGCACTTCCATCGCCCGGCCGCGGAGAGACGTGGCGACCTCGCGGCTGAGCAGCTTGGCCGACGAACCGGAGACGAAAAGCTCGATACCGCCAACGTCCATCAGCCGGCGCACGAGCGTCTCCCATCCGGGCACGAGCTGCACCTCGTCCAGGTAGATGCTGAGCGAGCCGCTCTGGCGCAGCCCCGGCACCTGCCGCTCGTGCTCCTCCACCAGCCAGCCGAGGTCCGCCGCCGTCATCCCCACCAGCCGCTCGTCCTCAATCGAAACCAGGAGTTGCGATTCGCGCGCGCGGCCCTCGGCCACACGCTCGGCCATGCGCTGGTGGAGGAACGAGGTCTTTCCCCCGCGGCGCACCCCGATCACGGCCATCGCCTTGCCCGCGATCTTCGGCAGCCGGACGTCACGCCGCGTCACCGGCTGGACGGGGGCCGCGAGGGCCTCGGAAAGCTTGAGGCGCAGCAGATCCTGAGAGACTGTCCTTTCCATAAGGAAAGAATGCAGCCGATCTTTCCTTGTGTCAAGGACAAACTTCGGAACGTGAGCCCTGACAGGGGCTTGAAGCTGGCCAGCGCACGGCCGCGGCGCCTACCGGCGGAACGGGCAGCGCCAGCCGGGCTCCACGGCACGGCCGGAATACTGGCGCGCGTCGGACTGCTCGCCGAAATCGGCCAGGTTGGGGTTGAGGCTGCCCTGCAATGCCATCTCCCGCGCGCGGATGGCCTCGCGAAGGCGCCCGTAGCGGCCGTCCGCGCGCAGGCGCTCGAACTGCGCGTGCGGGTTGAAGACCAGCGCCGGCCACCCGAAGCGCCGTGCCGCCCGCGAGCTGGCCGGGTGCAGGCCGACCACGAAGAACGCCCGCCCGCCGAAGCTGAACGAGAAGTGCGGGTCCGCCGGGTCGTCGCTCACCGCCGGGTCCCACTCCGCGCTGGGGTCGGCCGCGTGGAGCGCCCGGAGCTGCTTCCACAGCCGCGCCTCGAACTCCGCCTCGGCCTCGGCGGGGTGCTCGAGGAAGACGGCGACGAAGCTGGCGAAGTCGTCTTCCCCGTGCCCCTCCGCGAACGCCGCGAGGTCGCGGGAGAGGGCCGAGGTCGCTGCCTCGCCGCCCATCTCGCCGTACGCGCCGAAGCGGTACGCGTCGTGGTGCAGCGCGGCGCGGGCGCCCAGGCACGAGAAGCCCGGCGCGTTCACGAACGCCTCGAAGTCGGCCCGCACCCGCCGGCCCAGCGCATCCATCCCCCGCATGCGGAGATGCGCGGGCGTGTCGCCGGCCACGGCCGGAAGTGCGGAGTCGTGCATGGCGTGCGGATTTAGCAAGTCGCGCACCTAGCGGCGGCGCCGCGACAGTCTGTCGCGGACGGGCTCGGGAATCACCTTCTTCAGCCACCCCGGGCTCCACAGCACCTCCACCCAGCCGGGGTCGAAGCGCAGGTCGATGCCCGCTTTCGCGGGGTCGATGCCCAGCGCGCGGAGCTGTGCCCCCGGCCGCGGTGCCGGAGTGTACGGCAGCACGTGCCCGCGTGGCACCTCGCCGAGTGCCAGGCTGAGCACGTTGGCCGCCACCGCCCTCCGCCACACCGGCAGCCACCCGCCCTCCGGACGCTCCGCCAGCTCGTCCGGCGCGATGCCCAGGTGGCGGGACCACAGCCCCCGCCGCAGCGCCGCCGCGGCACCGGTCGCCGGCTCGCCCTCCACGCCGTCCAGCAGCACGAGGTTGAGGTCGAAGTTGCGGTGGCCGCGGAAGATGGAGCGCCCCGCCCAGCCGGAAAAGTCGTCGCCGTACGAGTGCAGCGACACGCCGTCCAGATTGGCGGTCCCCAGCGTCGCCCACTCGTCGTCCACCACGGCCGTCTTGCTGTGGATGAACAGCTGCGTCACGTCCAGCCTGGCGGGATGCACGGCGGACGGCGCCGCGGCCCACAGCGAGAAGACGCCCACCCGCGGATGCGCGAGCAGCCCGCCCTCGTCCATCCGGCGGTTCTGCCACGAGCGGTACGCCGTGATGTCCGGGTTCTGGTTCACCACCAGCACCACCTCCAGCTCCCGCCGCGCCCGCAGCGCGGCCGAGAGCGCCAGGCGGATAGGGCGCGCGCTGAAGTACTGGTTCTCCAGGTAGATGAGCGACCTCGCCCGGCCGATCGCCTCCAGGTACTCGTCCAGGATCTCCGTCGCCCCCTCCGCGCGCGCGGGCAGCACCTTCGCCGGGATCGTCCGCGCCACGCGAACCGACGTGCCGCCGCCCCGCCGCGCATCTCCCGAACCGCCTTGCCGGGCGTCGGCCGAAAGGGGAGGCACCCCGGGGCCCGGCCCCTCGGACGCGCCGTTCCAGACCTCTGCGAACCATGCGGCCAAGTCGTGGACGGCGGGCCCCGCGACGCGGACCGAGACGTCGTGGATGGGGCGACCCGCCAGGTCCTCCTCCGTCCGCGTGGGCTCCGCGGCACGGTGGGCGCCGTCGTCCCAGTAGCCGTTCACGAACGGCGAGCCCACCAGGAACGCCTCGGCGCCGTCCACCACCACCAGCTTGGCGTGCATGATCTGCGGGAAGGCGTCCACGCCGCGCACCGCCACGCGGGACGGGTCCACGCCCGCCGCGGCGAGGTGGCGGCGGAGCGCGGGGCCGGTGTTCATCAGGATGCTGCCGTTCAGGAGGATGCGGACCTCCGCGCCGGGCGTTCCGTCCGGGCGGCAGGCCGCCGCCAGCAGCGCATCCACCAGCAGCCCGCTGGCCTCGCCGTCCGCGCCGGCGGAGCTCACGCAGTCCGCGTCGAAGGCGAGCTGCGCGATCCACACCGAGCGTTCCGCCCGGCGGCATGCCGCGGCCACGCGCCCGAGCGCCGCCGCCGTGTCCGTCAGCACCTCCACCGCGTTCCCCCGCGTCACGCCCGGCGGTGGAGAAGCTGCGCGGGCCGGGGGATGCGGAGCCGTCCGCGTCCTCGTCCGCACCGGCGCGTCCCGCACGGTCCGGAGATGCGCGGCGTCCGGCCTCGTGCGCGCTGCCGGATCGGGCAGTCGCGAGCGATGCGCCGCATCCGTCCGCCCGCGCGGCGCGCCCGGCAGCACCGCCGCGGCGGACGACCCGCCGGAGATGCCGAGCACCAGCATCCCGCCCACCACCTCCGTCGCCACCAGCCACAGGCGCGAGGCCCCGGCGATCAGCACGCGGACGCCGCCGGGGAACACGGGGAGCAGCAGAACCGCCAGCGCCGCCTCGCGCACGCCGATGCCGCCGGGGGCGAACACGGCGACGAAGCCGGCCACGAAGGCCAGCGCGTTCACGCCCGCCAGCAGCGGCCACGCACCCCGCCCCACGGGCACGATGGACGACACGAAGAGCGAGAACGCCGCGCCGTAGCCCACCCACGTGGCCGCGTACAGCGCCAGCAGCCCCGCGCCGTCGCGCCACCGCCCGCGCCACGCCGGCGCATCCCGCCGCGCGACCCGCGCCGCGAGGCCCACCAGCCGGTTCAGGACCGCGGGGTGCACCAGCGCGAGGGCGAGCGGGACCGCCGCGACGGCGGCCACCAGCGCCGGCCCGCTCCCCGCCAGCTGCCCCGGAGCGGCGAGCGCTCCCGCCACGGCCGCCGCGCCGAGCACGGTGAACGTGGCGTGCAGCAGGAACGACGCGGGCATCGCCACCGGCGACGCGCCCGCGGCCGCCGCCATGCCCGCCGCCGTCACCAGGGGCCACACGCTGCCGGGCAGGTACTTCGCCAGCGTGGTCCCGAACCAGACGCGCAGCATGGCCCGGAAGCCCGGCCGCGGCCCGTCGAAGCGGCCCAGCACCATCGACCAGAGCACCACGCCCCACACCAGCAACGCCACCTCCGCCGCGGTGCCGGCGAGGAGCGGGATCGGGCGCACCGTCCAGTGGAACGAGCGCACGCCCGCGGCGTCGCGCACGACCACGCGCAGCATCATCGCCAGCGCGACGAGAGTCAGCAGCATGCCGGCCGTCTTCGCCAGCAAGGGGTTACGGAGAAACGACTTCAGCGTGGAAACCGGGGCCTCGCAAGGTGAACGGACTGACGATGGGAACGGGCCGGAGCGGCACCGTATGCGCGAACCGTTCCACCGTGGCGCGGCGAAGATACGGTGTTGCAACGATCTTCACGCCTCGGAGCAATGCACCTTCCCACGATGCGTATCGATCCAGGATCGGCCGGAGACGTCCGCGGGTGCCCGGACGAACGAAGCCCGCACCGCGATGGATCCGCGGTGCGGGCTTGGTTCGTACGACATCTGCGTTCAGATCGGCGGAGGGGGATCAGAGCTGCACCGTCAGCACGCCGGTGCTCTGGTCCAGGGTGGAGCCGAGCACGCGAAGCGAGCTGGTGCGCTGGCCGCCCGTCCACGTGCCGTGCGCGTCGAAGCGGGCCCCGTGGTTGGGGCAGAGGAACCCCGTGCCGCTCACGTTCACCGTGGAGCCCTGGTGCGGGCACCGCAGCGACAGCGCCACCAGGCCGCCGTCCGTCTCCCGCACCACCGCGATGCGGCCCGACGGGGTGGAGAACGTCGCGATCCCGCCCGCCGTGGCGAGCTGCGGCGTGTTCGCCGGCGTCACCTCGAAAGTGCCGCCCGTGCCGGTGACGCCCGAACCTCCGCCCCCGCCGCACGCTGCCAGCAGCGCTGCCGCCACCGCCGTGGCCGAGCGGCCCACGAACTCCCGGCGGCCCAGCGCGCAGCCGGCGCACGCCGCATCCACCGTACCCTCCATCATCGCCTCGCTCCGCGCCGCCGCGCTTCCATGGCGGTCGCTCATGCGGCGACGAAGGCCGCGGCCCAGGCGGCGGCGTCCTCGTCCTGCTGGATCAGCCGCCCGGTGTTCACCACCACGTTAGCCCCCTGGCGGGTAACGGCGTACCGGTCCATGCTGCGCGTGGCCCGGCCGGAGACGTAGGTGCCGTCGGGCGTGTACACCGAGTGGTGCTTGGGGCACTGGAAGCGCCCGTCCCCCGCGATCCAGTGCAGCGCCGTGTGCCGGTGGGGGCAGCTCAGCCCGAACGCGTACACCCGGTTGCGGAAGCGCGCGACGATCACCTCGCGATCGCGGTCGATGCTCACGCCGTCGGCCGCGGGGATCGCGTACGCCGCCATCTCCTGCGCGCCGGAGAGCGAGCGCACCTCGCGGGGCCGCCCCAGCGCCTCGGCCTCGGCCGGGCGGGCGCCGAGACCCAGGAAGAGCCCTAGCGCCAGGCCGGCCGCGTCGCGCAGGAAGTCGCGCCGCCCGCTCTCGCGCGCGGAGCACCCGGTGCAGGGATCCTCGGCCGCCGGGCAGCCGTCCTCGCCGTTCATCTTCATCCGTGCATCTCCCGGAAATCGTGTCGAGGTCAGGCGGCCAGGGGCAGGATCGTCCCCAGCAGCAGCGTCGCGAACCACAGGAAGGCGCTGCGCCACGCCGCCCCCCGCAACGACCCCCAGTCCTCCGCGCCCGGACCGCCCGCGGACAGCCGCGACTCCGCGCGCTGCATCATCAGGCCGTTCACGAGGAGGAGGACGAACGCGCCCATCTTCGCCCAGTACACGGGCGACGGGAGCAGGCTCTCCACGTCCGACAGCAGCATCAGCACGCCCGTCAGGACCACGAGGACGAGGCCGGTGACGACGGGACGGTGGATGGAGCCCAGCTCGCGCAGCGCCATCCCCCG
>DASRQW010000288.1 GCA_035696245.1 Longimicrobiaceae bacterium
CGCGGGGCGCCGAGAGGATCACGTGGTCGCCGTGCCGCAGCGTCCACGTCTTGCCCAGGCTCTCGGTGGTGGCCCGCTCCAGGGCCTGCGTTACGTTCGCGATGTTCGCATCCAGCGCGCGCAGCAGCTCCTCGCGCGGCACGGAGCCCTTGAGCGACTGGGTGACGGGGCCGGAGAGATCCAGGCCGTCCAGCTCCAAAATGTCCTTGCCCCAGCCCACGAGGTTCACGATGTGCGCGGCCAACGTGCCGAGCGAGAATGACTTCTCGTGCGGCTTCCAGCCCAGGTGCTCGTCGGGCACGCGCTCGAGCACGCGGCGGGTGGTGGCCAGCTCGTTCTGGAGGTCGCCGAACGCGACTGCTTTGAGCATCGAATCGTCTGCCATGGTCCGTTCCGGGAAGGTGACGTGAACGCCTGCGCGGACGGGAGAAGATATCGCGGACCGGCTACGTCGCGCGAGGCGGGTTATCGATCCTCCGTCGATTCCGTTTCGGGTTGGTCCATGGCGGCCGAGGCCCCCCCTGGCGGCTAAAGCCGCGGGCTACGACGGCACGAAGGCCGCCTTCGCGGCCTGCTCCAGAGAGCGCGTACCGCTTCTGAACGCGGTCGTGCCGGCGGAACGGAGTGCGGCAGGGCGAGCTTACAGAGGTTTATCTGCCGACGGGTGCAGCCGATACCGCGGCGCGGATGCGGACGGTGCGCTCCAATTCGTCGCGGGACTGGAGGATCTTGCGGCGGAGATCCGCCGGAAGATCGGGACGCGCGGCGAGGAAGGCGTCCACGGCGGCGAGGGCCTGCGGGCTCGTCTGGCCGCCGATGAAGGCGCTCACCCAACGGGGCAGGAAGAAGATGCGGCGGTTGTCGCGCACCCACTCCAGCTTGTCGAGCGAAGGGCGGAGGTAGTCCAGCGTGAGCGCCGCCTGCTCGGGGTCGTTGAAGGCGCCCAGGCTGGCGGTGACCCACTCCTCGTTAAGGGTGGGGTCGTTCAGATAGCGGTGGAAGTAGTCGCTCTTCACCCCGGCGGACGGCACCGCGGCGCCCGCGACGAAGGCCCGCCGCCGCGCGTCTGGCGTGGAGTCGCGGGCGACCTCGGCGGCGAAGAGGGCGGGGGCGCCGGCTGCGTTGCGGGCGAGCAGCGTCTGCACGATGGCCCAGCGCGTGGGCTGCTTCACGGCGGCGCCGTTGAACTGCCGCGTACCGGCCAGGTAGCCGCGCAGCGCGGCGAGGCTCTCCGGGCTGCGGGCCAGGCCGACCAGCGCGTCCAGGCTGGCCTTGCGCATCCCGTACGACAGCCGCGCGTCCTCCGCCCGCGCCAGCAGCAGGCGCTCCCACGCGGGAGCCAGGCGCGCCAGCCCCGCGTCCGGCAGGTAGCGGCCCAGCGCGTCGGTGGCGCGGGAGAGGATGGCGGAGGCGATCTGCTCGTCGCGCTCGGCGGGCAGATCGCGGCGCGCGGCGTCCAGGAAGTCCGCGGGCGGCATGCGGCCCTCGCGCACCAGGTCCCACAGCGAGCCCCACATCATCGCCCGCAGCAGGTCGTCCTTCTGCTCCCCCACGTGCGCGGCGACGTGGCGGGCGCTGGCCGCATCCAGCAGGAAGAGGCCGTACCCGTAGTCGCCGTCGTTGGGGAAGACGTAGTCCGGCACGGGCAGGCCCGCGGCGCCTTCGACGACCGTCCGTTCGCCGGCGAAGGTCACGGGCAGCACCACGTCCGCCCGGTCGTGGTAACCAAGGCGTACGCGAACGCGGCCCGGCCACCATCCGCCGGGATCGCCGGGGAGCACGCGGGCGGGCCGCTGCGTGAGGGCCAGCTCGCGGACCCGCCCCGCATCTACCGAAAGCTGCGTCTCCACCACCGGCATGCCGGCGCGCAGGATGTACTGCTCGCCGAAGCTGCGGAGCGACGTGCCGCTCGTCTCCTCCACCGCGCCCAGCAGGTCGCGCCAGGTGGCGTTGCCGTACGCGTGGCGGGTGAGGAACAGGTGCAGCCCCGCCTGGAACGCGCTGTCGCCGACGAGGAAGTTGAGCTGCTTGATGACGCTGGGCGCCTTGTTGTAGACGATGGGGCCGTAGTTGCTCTTCGCCAGGTCCAGGTTGGCCAGCTCCTGCCACACAGGCGTGGTGCCGCTGGTCACGTCCACGCCGTACGCCAGCGGCTTGTTGCGCAGGTAGAAGCTCTTCCACGCGCCCGAGCCGGGGTCCAGCCGCGCCTGCATGGCGCTCGCCATGTACGTGGCGAAACCCTCCTTGAGCCACAGGTCGTCGAACCAGCGCATGGTCACCAGGTCGCCGAACCACTGGTGCGCGACCTCGTGGTAGATGGTGGCGTCGCGGCCGAGCCGCTGGTTGAGCGTGGGCGGCTCGCGGAAGACGAACTGCTCCTCGTTGTAGAACACGGCGCCCACGTGCTCCATGCCGCCGAACGGGAAGGCGGGCGCCAGCAGGAAGTCGAACTTGGCGAACGGGAAGCCCACGCCGAAGTACTGCTCCAGCCAGCGCACCGACTCGCGGTTCTTGGCGATCAGCGTATCCGTCTCCACCTCGCCGCGGCGGCTGGCGCGCGTGTAGAGCGTGATGGGGCGCTCGCCCGCGGGTGCGGAGCGCACGGCGGCCCAGGGGCCCGCGGCGAAGGCGGCCAGGTACGTGGGGATGGGCTCGGTCTGTGCGAAGCGGGTGCGAGTGCCGCCGGGCACGTTCTCGGCCGACTCCAGCGGCCCGTTGGAGAGCGCGGTCCAGCCTTCGGGCACGGTGAGCGTGGTGCGGAAGCGGGCGCGCAGGTCCGGCTGGTCGAAGCAGGGGAAGAGCTGGTTGGCGTCGCTGGGCACCAGCAGCGTGTAGAGGTACGTCGCCCCGTCGCTGCTGTCCGAGAAGCGGATGATGCTCGTGCCTGCCGCGGCGATGCGGGCCGAGAAGGCGAACGTCAGCTCATTGCGCCCGGCGCGGAGGTGCGCGGCGGGGACCAGGACGTGCCCGGCGTGCCAGCGGAAGTCGGTGACCGGCCGCCCGTTCGCCGCCACCGACGCGAGCGAGCTGCCGCGGAAGTCGACGATCAGGTCGCCCGCTCCCGCCGCGCGGTCGACGCCGAGCGTCACCGTGCCGGCCGCCGTGTCCGAAGCGGTCACGTCGAGCGCCAGGTCGTATGTGACGCCGGAGAGCACGGCGGCGCGGCTGGCCGCCAGCTCGCGGGAGATGCCGGGCTGCATGAGCGTGGCCGGGCTGGGGGCGCTCGCGGTCCCGCGCACGGCGGGCGAGCAGCCGGCCAGGACGGCGGCTGCCGCGGCGAGGGCGAGCGGGCGGGGAGCGAAGTGCATCGGGTTCGGCGCGGGGGTGCTTCCGGAAAGCGGGTGCGGCCAGGGGTGGCGCCACGGCAGGGATGCTGCCGGGGAGCCGCCGCACGCGTTCCGAGACGTCCGTGTGAACGCAAAGTGCGGAACGCGGCGCAACGGCGCCAGCCCCATTCCGCCGCATATGGCACCCTACGGACGCGGTGGCGTGCCGCAGCGTCACCTGGGAGGCATGGTTTCGGATTTTGTTTGGTACAATTCCTGCTCGTAAGCCGTTCCACCGCCGGTGGTTGGGTCGCCGGCGCCCCGAACTCGGAAGGAGAAACGGATGATGAGCGACAAGCGCACTCAGGACCAGGAAGATACCGGCAACATGATCAAGGACCCGGACCAGTGGACCACCGGCGACCAGCCGATGACCGGGGCCCAGAAGTCCTACCTGCACACCCTGGCCACCGAGGCGCACGTGGAGGTGGACGACGGCCTCACCAAGGCCGAGGCGTCCAAGAAGATCGACGAGCTTCAGGAGAAGACCGGCCGCGGGGTGGAGTGACGGTACGGCGCTAGGCGGACGGCTCGGGAGATGGAGAGCAGTATCGACTGGGCAGTGTCGCTGCTCTACTTTTCCGCGTGTGTGGTCCCGCTTCCTTTTCGCCGGGATGCCCGCCAGCGGGAGAGCCACCGAACTAGCGCTCGAAGGTTGATCCCGATGCCCATGAAGGATGGCTTGATCTCGACGATGTCTTCAAGGGCGGGTATAGGGTTAGCAGCGACCGGCTGTACCGTACGGTGACGGTCCTCCAGTACATCAAGCAAATAGTCAAGAGCCACTAGTGATGCAGTAAACGGATCGACTGCCAAACGTTGTCCCTGAAACCGTTCTGGTTGGAACGTCACAACCGCAGTTAGCATAACGTTTAGCCACACCGCGAATGGATTCGAGTTGGATGAAAATATTGGTAGCAAAGCACCGAAGGTGGGATCATCTTCCTCTAAGATCTTTGAGATCTGTTTTACAATCCCAACATTCAAAAGCTCTCGCGCCTCGTCGGGAAGCAGGCTTCCGGCGCGCATCGCCATGCTTCGGAAGCGCTCCGTATGCGGTCCAGCGATTACTCCGAGCGCGGTCAATTCCGCGTTCCTCAAGCCGAAAACCGTCCGATCAAGGTTCTGGACCGCTTCTTCTCCGTAGCCGACAAACTGCCACAGGTTGATTGCGTAGTGCGGCCTAGGCAGCACCAGGTCGGAGGCTTGTTTCCCTTTCACTAAGTAGTGAATGGTGAGTGTTAACTCGTGGTACTGGCTGGCATGAGCCTCAAAATCACGCTTAATCCGGCGTAACTCTTCAATCAGCAGCGCGCTTCGCATTGGGTAGGCTTCGGTGAACGGTTGCTGAAGGGTCTGGGATTCCGAACACATCATTACTTGAGCCGGTACGAGCGCAAACCGTTACTCTCGGCAGTGCTCAAGGCAACTCATCCTCCGCCGCGCCCCAGCCGCCGCCGCCGGGCGTCTCCAGCAGCAGGCGGTCGCCGGGACCCACCTCACAGCCGTCGACGGGGGCGAGGGGGAGCGTCGCGCCGGAGGCGCGGATCACGGTCTGGCGGCCGGGGGCGCCGGGCGCGCCGCCTTGCACGCCGTACGGGCCTTCCGTGCGGTGCTGAGTGAGCACGGAGAGCGACATCGGCTCCAGGAAGGTGACCTCGCGCACGGCGCCGTCGCCGCCCCGCCATCTCCCGTGCCCGCCGGAGCCGGTGCGGATGCTAAAACGTTCCACGCGAACGGGATAGCGGTGCTCCACCACCTCGGGGTCGGTGATGCGCGTGTTCGTCATGTGGCTGTGGACCGCGTGCGCGCCGTGCCAGCCGGGCCCCGCGCCCGTGCCGCCGCACACCGTCTCGTAGTAGCCGAAGCGCCGGCTTCCCCACAGCACGTTGTTCATCGTGCCCTGGCTGCACGCGGCGAGGCCCAGCGCCTTCAGCAGCGTGTCGGTGAGGCGCTGGCTCACCTCGGTGTTGCCGCCCACGACGGCCGGGGCGCGGCTCGCATCTCCACCGAACGGCGGGTTCAGCAGGCCGGGGGGGATGCGCAGCTCGACGGCACGCAGCAGCCCCTCGTTCAGCGGAAGCGGCTCGCGCACGAGCAGCCGCAGGACGTACAGCACGACGCTCCGGACGATGGCCGGCGTCGCGTTCAGGTTACCGGGGTGCACGGCGGACGAGCCCGCGAAATCGATCACCGCCTCGTCACCGGAGACCTCGATGCGCACCCGCAGCGGCGAGCCATCGTCCAGTTGCTGCTCCGCCTCGTACGCGCCGTCGGGGATGCGGGCGAGGGCGGCGCGCACCTGCCCTTCCGCGCGCTGCTTGAGCGCGGCCATGTAGCGCGCCGTCCGCGCGGACCCGTGCTCGCGCGCCAGGCCGCGAAGCAGCTCGGCGCCACGGTGGTTGGCGGCCACGGCGGCGGCCAGGTCGGCCAGGTTGTCATCCACCGAGCGCGAGGGAAAGGGGCCGCCCGCGAGCACGCCGCGCATCTCGTCCCAGCGCGCAACTCCGCCGCGGACGAGGTGCATGGGCGCGATCACGATGCCTTCCTCGGGGAGCGTGGTCGCGTCGGGCGGCATGGAGCCGGGGCGGCTGCCGCCGATCTCCGCGTGGTGCGCGCGGCTGGCGACGTAGCCCAGCAGCGCGCCGCCGCCGCCGTGGATGGGCGTGATCACGGTCACGTCCGGCAGGTGCGAGCCGCCGAACGCGGGGTGGTTGGTCACGACCACGTCGCCCGGCCGCATCTCCACCGCCTCGCGCACCATGCGCACGCACAGGCCGAGAGCGCCCAGGTGCACGGGGATGTGCGGCGCGTTCACCACCAGCTCGCCGTCCGCATCCAGCAGCGCGCACGAGAAGTCCAGCCGCTCCTTCACGTTGGTGGACAGCGCCGTCCGCCGCAGCATCTCCCCCATCTCCCCGACCAGCGCCGCGAACCGGTTCGTGAACAGCTCCCGCCGCACCACCTCCGGCGCATCCTCCGACGGCTCGGAAAATCCGGTAGATGACTTCTGGTCAGATGCAGATCCGGGGGAGCGGGATGCGGGAGATGCGTTCGCCTCCGCAGCCTCGGCCGATGCGGAAGATGCGGGCGCATCTGCATCTCCCGTCGATGCTTCTGCGGATGCGCGGAGGACGAGGGCGCCGCTGCCGTCCATCTCCAGCGTCCACCCGGCGTCGGCGACGGTGGCGCTGTGGCGCTCCACGATGAGCGCGGGGCCCGCGATGCGCGCGCCGGGGCGGAGCATGTCGCGCTGGAAGACGGGAACGTCGCGCCAGCCGCCCGCGGTCCACAGCGGCGAGGTGCCGTCGCGCTGGGCGTCGAACGGCTCGGGCGTGGGGGCGGCGGGCTCGTCATCGGTAGATGTGGAGGCGATCACGCGGATGGACTCGACCTCTACCGGGCGGGACTCCGGGCGGTGGCCGTAGACGGCGG
>DASRQW010000289.1 GCA_035696245.1 Longimicrobiaceae bacterium
GCCTTGCGCGCGCGTGAAGTAGGCGCCCTCGATGCCGCACTGCAGGCCGACGATGAAGACCAGGCCCCAGATGACGAGCGTCGAGCCGAGGATGAGCACGCCGCACTGGCGCAGCGTCTCCCCGAAGAAGTGCAGCACGCGGCCGCTGTAGACCTGCCCGAGGATCTTGCCGCTGAACTTCGCGATCTCGCCGAAGGACGAGATCCACTCGCGCGGGAGGGCGAACCAGCCGGGCGGGCGGGACATCATCTGATCACCGTGATCTCGGGATGGGTGGCCAGGAGCGTCTGGGTGAACACGTAGTTGAAGGCGAATACGCCCAGGAACGTGATCACCACCGCCTGGTTGACGGCCTTGCCCACGCCCTCCGCCCCGCCGGAGGCGGTCATCCCCTTGTAACAACAGACGATCGCGGTGATCGCCCCGAACATCGTGCATTTCAGCAACGAGCCCCAGAGGTCCGTGGTCGAGGCGTTCGTGAAGAACGTCGCCCAGAACGGACCGAGCGGCGCGCCGTTGACCAACGTGGCGATCAGGCCGCCGGTGATGCCGAAGATGATCGCGAAGATGTCGAAGAGGCCGGTGACGAGCATCAGGGCCAGGAAGCGCGGGACGACGAGGTTCTTGACGGGGTCGACGCCCAGCACCTGCAGCGCGTCGAGCTCCTCGCGGATCTTGCGCGCGCCCAGGTCGGCGGTGATGGCCGTGCCCGCGACGCCCGCGACGATGATCGCGCAGACGAACGGCGCAAACTCGCGGATGATCGCCAGGACGAAGAAGCCGCCGAGGCGGTCCAGCGCGCCGAAGAGGATCAGGAAGTTCGCGGCCTGCAGGCCCGGCGCGCCGTAGGAGACGGCGACCGTCGAGATCAGCAGCGGCAGCCAGCACAACCGCAGGGCGAAGAGGAACTGACCGACGAACTCGGAGCCGTACGGGTACGGCGGACGGAGGGCAGACACCATCGTCTTCCCCGTCAAGATCATCATGTCGCCCACTTCTTCGAGCAGGCTCTTCGCCGGGGCGAATGCCCGGTCGGCAACGCTGCTGACCACGCGGTCTCGGACCTCTCCTCGTGCAACCCTCCGGGGGCACCTGCGACCCGCAGGCTTCCCGCCGGCGGCCAGTCTATGTGACCGCTGCGAGCGCTGCCAAACGGGAACCGTCCCGCCAGAAGTTCAACCTGCGACCCGTGGCACCTCCCTCTGGTACGGTCCGCGCGGAGTGGGAGGGTCGAGGAGAACCTGGCTGGCGACGAGCGCCGTTGCGGTGACCGCAGCGGGCGTCCTGGCGGGCTGCGGCGGCGGTGAGCGCCAGGATGCGAACGAGCCCTCGGGCACGTTCAAGGTCGAGGTGACCAAGGCGTCCTTCCCCAAGCGCCAGCGGCTGTCGGACTCGGCCGTGATGCGCATCGTGGTTCGCAACGCGGACACGCGCGCGATCCCGAACGTCGCGGTGTCGGTCCTGTCGGACGGCCCCAAGGGCGGCGGCGGCTTCGCCACGCGCGCCGAGGGCGGCGACCTCTCCGATCCCACGCGCCAGCTGTGGATCGTCGACCGCGCGCCGCGCGGCGGCGACACCGCCTACGTCAGCACCTGGGCGCTGGGCCGCCTGGCGGCCGGCCGGTCGCGCACCTTCGAGTGGCGCGTCACCCCCATCGTCGCCGGCTCGCACACGCTGCGCTACCGCGTCGCAGCCGGGCTCAACGGCAAGGCCCGTGCCCAGACCGAGGGCGGCCGCGAGGCCAGCGGCACCTTCCAGGTCAACGTCTCCAGCAAGCCGCCGGCGGTGACGGTGGACCCGGAGACGGGCGACGTGGTGAATTCCACTTCCTAGAGGGAAGCGGAATCCACTGCGGAGAAT
>DASRQW010000290.1 GCA_035696245.1 Longimicrobiaceae bacterium
GCTGCTGCGAAGCATCGCGGTAACCCTCTTCCGGCGCGCCGGACACCAGTCCCTGACCCGTGCTCGACGGTTCTTGGCCCACGACATTCACGCCCTCCTCGGTCTGCTGGAATGAAACAGCCCTGCGCTTGCGGGGGAGGGTGCGAGCCTAAGCGAGCGGGAGGGGGCATTACAGTGCGCTCATCCCCCGCAGCGCCAGGTAGCGCATCAGCGCCTCCACGAAGTAGTAGTCGCCGTAGCTGATGCCGACGTCGATCTCCGTGCCCGCGGGCTTGTTGCCGACGCTGTGGACCAGCACGGCTTCGGTCCGTGCGTCGCGCGCCAGGTACGCGGGAGATGTGAGCGAAGCCAGGATCTCCTCGGCGGTGCGGCGGTAGCGCGCGCCATCGGGGCCGGGGACGAAGGTGCTCAGCTCCAGCAGGCCGCTCGCCGTGACGGCAGCGGCGGAGGCGTCGCGCGGGGCGTCCGGGCAGCCGGGCGCCTGGTAGTCCCAGCACGGAACGTGGTCTGCCGGGAGGCGGGGGATGGCGTAGTCGGCGACGCGGCGGGCGGCGGCGAGGTAGCGCGCGTCGTGCGTCTCCCGGAACGCCATGCTGAAGCCGTAGATGAGCCACGCCTGCCCGCGCGCCCACGTGGTCGAGTCCGCGTAGCCCTGGTGCGTGATGCGCTCCAGCGCCGCGCCCGTCGCCGGGTCGAAGACGACGACGTGGAACGAGCCGCCGTCCGCCCGCACGTGGTTGGCGAGCGTGGTGAGGGCATGCTGCCTCGCCATCTGCGTCCACTCCGCCCGGCCGCCGTGCTTCGCGCCCCAGAAGAGCAGCTCCAGGTTCATCATGTTGTCCACGATCACCGGATACGGCCGCTTCGGGTCCGTCCAGTCCCACGACTTGATCGCGCCGACCGTCGGGTTGTAGCGCCCGGCGAGCAGCCCCGCGGCGTTCAGCGCGGGCGCGCGGAAGCGCTCCTGGCCGGTGAGCCGGTACGCCTTGGCGAACGACGAGAAGAACTGGAAGCCGAGGTCGTGCGTGTACCGGCCCTTGGGGATGTCCGCCAGCGGCAGCGTCCAGCGCTCGGCCTGGGTGCGCAGCGCCGGGTAGCGCGTCTGCTCGTACAGATACCAGAGCGTGCCGGGGAAGAAGCCGCTCGTCCAGTCGTTCATCGGCACGGCGTTCCACGTCCCATCCGGCTTCGTGGCGCGCGGATAGCCCGCGGCGGGATCGTGCGCTTCGGCAGCCTGCGCATACCGCGCCGCGGCGAAGTCCAGCGTCGCCAACGCCGCCGAGTCCAGCGCGTTGCGCGGCCGGGCGCGCGGGCTCGGGGACGCGGGCGGGGCGCACGCGGCGGCGAGGAAGCACGCGGCGAGCGTGGCGGCGCGGGCGAGCGGGCGAACGTGCATTTTCCGTGGATCTCCGTCGTTCGGTGGATGGGGCGCCGCTGTGCTACTGGAGCACCAGGTACGCGCCCTTGAAGTCCTGGTTGCGCGCCTCGATCACCGCGCGCCCTCCGACCCCGGGCGCGAACTCGATGGCCGCGCGGCCGTTCGCCATCTCGATGACCCGGCTGCGCGTGGGCGTGCCGAAATCGGCCAGGAGCCGTCCGCCGCCATCGTGCGAGAAGTAGATGCGTCGGTTGTAGTCCAGCGCCCGGTTGCCCTTCGCATCCACCGCGACCGCTTCGACCAGCACGTTGCCGTTCGGCAGCGGATGCGACGACAGCTCCACGTGGTCCGCCGCGCCGGCCTGGACGGACGTGAAGCGCACGGTTACGGAGTCGGTCGACACGGCGTCGCCGGGCTGGCAGCGGGAGACGAGATGGTTAGCGCCCTCGCGGAACGTGACGTCCCAGCGCAGGCCCATCGCCGGAAAGTCGGCCGGGTCGCGGCGGCGGACGCCCTGGCTGGCGCCGTCCAGCAGCAGCTCCACCGCGTCGCAGTTGCTGTACACGCGTACGCGGCGCGGCTTGCCGGCGGGACCGCTGCGCTCCGTCCACGTGTGCGACTCGACGTAGGTGAAGCGCGGGCTGCGCGTCCAGTGCGCCTTGTAGACGTAGAACGCGTCCTTGGGCACGCCGTCGCGGTCCACCAGCCCCTTCTGGTTCATGTACGGGATGGGGTTCTCCGGCCGCAGCGGGGTGGGGAAGTCCTTGAAGATCCACTGCGCGCTGCCGGTGAACCAATCCAGCTTCTCCGCCACGGTGAGGTGCCAGTCGAGCAGGTCCACGATGTAGCTCTCGCTCCAGTCGCCGTTCTGCGCGATGTTCGCGACCTTCACCTGCGTCGCCGCTTCCTCGCCGTTGCCCGGGCTCGCCAGGCCCTCGCCGCTCACGGGGTTCTCGGTGTGGCGGCCCACGTGGCTGTCGCCGCCGTACTCCATGTGGACCATTCGCGGCACCTGGGTGCGCGCGGCGGTCAGCGCCTTCTCGTAGTCCCCGTAGACGCCGGAGTACCAGCCGGCCCAGATGGACGGGGAGAAGACATCCACGATCTTCATCGCCCCCGCGTACTTCCGTAGCGCCGTCATCCGGCTCGGGTCCATCGTGTGGGCGATGCCGTTCAGCTCGGCGAGGAAGGCGTCGATGCGCCGCTCGTCGCCGCCGCCGGGGAAGTCCGGCAGCCAGTCGATCTCGTTGCCCAGCGACCACAGGATGATGCTGGGATGGTTGATGTTCTGCCGGATCTGCTCGCGGAGGAGGAGGCGCGTGTTGTCCTGCCACTCCGCGTCGCCGATGCCGCCGCGGCACCACGGCAGCTCGTCCCACACCAGCAGCCCCAGCGAGTCCGCCGCGCGGTACACGGACGGGTCGTGGGGATAGTGCGCGAGCCGCACGAAGTTGGCGCCCATCGCCTTGATCGCCGCCAGGTCGCGCACACGCAGGCTGTCGGTGAGCGCGGCACCGCGGCCCGCGTAGTCCTCGTGCCACTGCGTTCCGCGGATCAGCACGCGCTGTCCGTTCAGCAGGAACGGCCCGCCCGGCCGGAACTCGTACCAGCGGAAGCCGAAGCGGTCGCTTGCCTCATCCACCGTCCGCCCGTCGCGCCGCAGCCGCACCGTGGCCGTGTACAGCGCGGGCGAGTCCGGCGACCAAAGCCGCGGGTTACGAACGGCGGGAAGGTCGATGGAGACCGAGTCCGCATCTCCCGAAACCTGACGCGTCGCGCGTGCGGCCACGTGCCCGTCCGGTCCTGCGACGACCGTCTCGACCGAGTAGCCGATAGCGCCGCGGGGCATTGAAATCTCCGCGGTGACGGACGCGCTGCCGCTCGCCCGGCTCACCCGCGGCGTGCGGACGGCGATGCGGCGGACGTGAGATGTGGGGAAGACGACGAGCTGTACGTCGCGCGTGATGCCGCCGTCGATGAAGAAGTCGGACTTCTGCGAGGGGATGGCGTGCGGATCGACGGCGTTGCTCACCCGCACGTCGATGCGGCTCGCTTCGTTCGGGCGCAGCAAGCGCGTGAGGTCCACGTCGAAGCCGATGTAGCCGCCCACGTGCCCGCCCGCGCGCCGTCCGTCCACGAACACGTCGGTGGTGATGTTCGCCCCCTCGAAATGTAGCACGTACCGCGCGCCCACCGTATCGCCGATGGCGATCTCACGCCGATACCAGCTCGCGTCCCGCCGGTAGCCAGGAACGGGATCGACCGTGTCGAACGCGTTCCACGTGTGCGGCAGATCGACGTGCGCCCACTCCGCCGCCGGAACGCGATCCACCTCCTCCACGCTGGCGACGTTGCGCTCCAGGTACGCCCACCCGCGGTCCAGATCGTAGCTCTGCCGCGTCCCGCCCGCGCCCAGCGTGTAGCGCACGGGGGATGCGAGCGCAGGCTGCTGCGCGTGCGCCACCTCGCCGCCGATCATCAGCGAGAGAGCGAGGAGCGCGATGGTGGAGATGGACGGGCGTTCGTTCAAGGCCGTGGGCTGCTCGGTGGTTCGGTGCGGGAGGGGGCGCCCCCTCCCGCTCGCTTAGGCTCGCACCCTCCCCCGCAAGCGGGAGAGGGTTGGTGGTTCGGTGCGCGGCCCCGCCTCCGGGGCGGAGGAAGGTTCGGGGTTAGTCCGCGAAGGCGGACTTTGCGCCGTTGTTGCCGCGGTTTCAACCGCCAGGCGGGCGGCTGTTCATCTACCTTGTTTCTCTCAGGCTCCCGTCCCCACCGTCAGCTTGATCGGGGTGGCGAGGCGGGCGGCGGAGTCGCGGAGGTAGGACCACCACGCCTCGGCGTCGGCGAAGTCGCGGCTGCTCGTCCAGCCGGCGCCGGCGTAGAAGACGATGGGGACGCCGGACTGGATCTGCGTTAAGGCCAGGAAGTGATCCGGCGTTTCCTGGTTGCCCGCGAGGCGCGACTTCGGGAGGATGATGGCGGTGCCCATGTCGCCCGTGCCGTGGGCGGCCTGCTCCAGCGGACCCCAGGTGCTCATCCACGCCCAGTCCTGGTCCGCGCTCGTGCTGCCCACGAGGAACGGGCGCTTGACGGTGCCCATCGCCAGCGTCAGTGGGGCGCCATCGAAGCGGAAGACGCTCTCGCTGCGGTACAGGTTGCTGCCCGCATCCATGGTGATGCGTTTCGTTTCGGTGACGGGCGTGCCAGCCGCGTCCCACGCGTCGTACGTGACTTCGATGAGGCCGCGGATGGGGCCGTCGGCCAGGATGCGGTGGCTGCGGAAGTTCGTGGCGCGGAAGAGCTTGCCGTCTTTCCAGATGGCGGTGCCCGCGGCGCCCAGCGTGCGGCCTACGTTGTAGAGGTCCGCGCCCTCGCCACGGTCCACGTGGTAGGTTCCGCGCTTCTGCTCGTCCTCTTCGTACCACCGGTCCAGCACCATGGCGCGGGTGCGCTTGGGCCACACGTCGATGCCGCTGGTGATTGTGGTGGGCTCCAGCTTGAGCAGGCCCATGCCGTACGTGCGGAAGGCGATGCGGTCGTTCTCCCACGCCACGTCGTCGCGCCACGTGTTGTACGCGGCGTGCACGCGCGTGGCGGCCTTCTGTGCGGGCGCGGCGGTCTGGATCGTCAGCTCGCGTGTCTCGCCGGGGAAGAAGCTCTGCTGCACCAGCAGCGAGTCCGGCCGCCCGTCGCCGTCGCCGTCCAGCACCTGCACGGGGACCTCCACGCCCGTCGCGTCCACCGCGCGGACCAGGTTGGGGCGCAGCGCGGGAAGCTGGCGGACCAGCGCGTCCCAGCCGAACGACAGCGTCTCGTCGTGCCGCTCGATGGCGAGCGTGTTCTGCGCGCGGACGGCGATGCCCGGTACGCGCTGCGCGGCGGCGGGTGCGGCGGCGGCCAGCAGGGCGGCCGCGGGAAGGAGGCGGGTGCGGAAGATCATACGGTGCTCGCGTCTCGGTGCGTTCAGGTGTGCGAGCGGCGCGGCCGTGGCGGCCGCGCCGCGTGGCGTGTGCAGCGTCAGCGGAGGTCGCCCATGGCGACGGCCTGCATGTCTGCGAAGACCTGGTTCTCGCCGCCCATCGCCCAGCAGAAGCTGTAGGCGCGCGTGCCGCAGCCGGAGTGGATGGACCACGCGGGCGAGAGTACGACCTGCCCGTCGCGGACCACTACGTTGCGCGTCTCGGCGGGCTCGCCCATCAGGTGGAAGACCACGGCCTCCTGCGGCACGTCGAAGTAGAGGTAGACCTCGGTGCGGCGCGTGTGGGTGTGCGCGGGCATGGTGTTCCACACGCTGCCCTCCATCATCTCCGTGAAGCCCATCACGAGCTGCCCGGTCTTCACGCCGTTCAGGTGGAAATAGCGGCGCAGCGTGCGGCGGTTGGCCTCGGCCGCGCTGCCCAGCTCCACCGTCTCCGCGTCTTCCAGGCGGACGAGCGTCGTGGGATACTCGGCGTGCGCGGGGTAGCTGACGAGGTAGAACTTCGCCGGCGCATCGGCTTGGTCGCTGCGGAGCTCGATGCTGCGGCTGCCGCGGCCCACGTACAGGCCGTCGCGGTTGCGGAGGGCGTGCGTCTCGCCATCCACCGTCACCGACCCCGCACCGCCGACGTTGAGGATGCCCAGCTCCCGCCGCTCGCAGAAGAACTCCGCGGCCATCGCCTCGGGCGCGTCGAGCGTGATCGCGTCCGCCACGGGCATCACGCCGCCGATCACGGCGCGGTCCAAGTCCACGAAGTGCAGCACGGTCTCGCCCGGACGGAAGATCTCTTCCAGCAGGAAGCCGGCGCGCAGCTCGCCGGTGGTCATGCGGCGGGCCTGCTCGGGGTGCGGCGTGTAGTGCATCTCAACTCCTCGACTTGTTTTTCGAATTCGGGTAGATGATCCGCGACTCGACGGATCGCCGCATCTTCTCGTCGGGCGACTGAAGTCGCGGCAACGACTGCGCAAAGTCCGCCTTCGCGGACTAACCCCGGTTACCTCGCGTACCATCCTCCGAAGCGCCTCCAACCCCAACCCTCTCCCGCTTGCGCCTAAGCGAGCGGGAGGGGGCACCTTACCGCGCCATCCATCCCCCATCCACCACCAGCACGTGCCCGTTCACGTAGTCCGCCGCGGGCGATGCGAGGAAGACGACGGCGCCGGCCAGGTCCTCGGCCTCGCCCCAGCGGCCGGCGGGAATGCGCGCGCTGATCTCGGCAGATCGCGTGGCGTCGTCCTGGAGGCGCTGCGTGTTGTCCGTGCGGAAGTAGCCGGGCGCGACCGCGTTCACCTGCACGCCGAAGCGCGCCCACTCGTTCGCCAGCGCCTTCGTGAGCCCGGCCACGGCGTGCTTGCTGGCGGTGTACGCAGGCACCGTGATCCCGCCGCTGAACGAGAGCAGCGACGCGACGTTGACGATCTTCCCCGCGCCGCGCTCCACCATCCCGCGGCCCAGCCGCTGGGAGAGCAGGAACACGGAGTCGAGGTTGGTGCGGATCACCTCGTCCCACTCGTCGAGCGGGAAATCGACCGCGGGGTGGCGGCGGATGGTGCCCGCGTTGTTCACGAGGATGTCGATCCGTCCCGCCTGCTGCTCCGCATCGTCCGCCATTGCGAGGACGGCGGCACGGTCGGAGAGGTCGGCCTCCACCTGCCACGCCTGCCGCCCCGCCGCGCGGACAAGTGACACCGTCTCGTCCGTGCCCTCGCGGCGGGTGCTCGCGCAGACCACGTCGGCTCCGGCGGATGCAAGGCCCAGCGCCATCGCGCGCCCCAGCCCGCGGCTCGCGCCGGTGACGAGGGCGCGCTTGCCTTCCAGCGAGAACGGGCCGTTCGCGGCGGCGCTCACGAGAGGAAGTCCCGGCGCGCGGGAGCGAACACGTCCAGCAGGGCACCGTCCTCCACCGCCTTCACGCCGTGCCACAGGTCCGGCGCCACGATGAAGCTGTCGCCCGCGCGGAGGGTGCGTGTCTCGCCGTCGATCTCGACGTCGAACGAGCCCGCTTCGACGTAGGTGACCTGGCGGTGCGGGTGATTGTGGCGGCTGCCCACGGCGCCGGCGCGGAAGCGGACGCGCACCATCATCACCGCGGCGTCGTAGCCCAGGATCTGCCGCTCGATGCCCTCGCCCGTCGTCTCCCACGCGAGCGCGGAGCCCTCCACGAACGTCTCCGATTCCATCGTCTGCATCTACCGTTGTTTCCGTTTCCGTAGATGAAAAGCGCGCCGCTGCCCGGTCCCGAGCGGCGGCGCGCGCGTTTACCGGCCCAGCTCCACGCTCGCGAGAATGAAGGGGCCCACGCCTTTGTAGTCGTTCGCCACCACCGGCTCTGAGACGTAGTAGGCGTACGTGCCGCTACGGTTCTGCCGTCCGCCGAGGCCCGCGACCTGGCAGACGCCGTTGAGCGAAACCAGCCCGTCCGCATCCACCGTCACCAGATTGCGGACGATGCCGTCGTAGCCGCGGCGCGCCACGTCCAGGTACTCGGGCGCCAGGTAGCCCTTGTGCGCGCCCTTGGCGAGCGCGTACACGAACATGCTGGACGCGCTGGCCTCCAGGTAGTTTCCGCGCCGGTTCGGCTGGTCGAGCACCTGCCACCACAGGCCGGTCACCGGGTCCTGCACCCGCGTCACCGCGGCGGACACGTCGCGGAGGGCGCGGACCAGCTCCTGCCGGTCGGGATGGCTGGCCGGCAGGTAGTCGAGGATGTCCACCAGCGCCATCGCGTACCAGCCGACCGCGCGGCCCCAGAAGCTGGGTGACAGGCCGGTCGTCGTGTCTGCCCAGGGCTGCGCGTGAGCCGCGTCCCAGCCGTGGTACAGCAAGCCGGTGCGCGGGTCGCGGGTGTGGCGCGTCATCAGCAGCGCCTGCTTCGCCACGTCGTCGAAGTCCGCCGGCTCGCGGAAGACCTGGCCGAACTGCGCGTAGAACGGCCCGCCCATGTACAGCCCGTCCAGCCACATCTGCTCGGGATACGTCTTCTTGTGCCAGAAGCCGCCCTCGGCCGTGCGCGGATGGCGGCGGAGCTGGGCGCGCAGCAGCATGGCCGCGCTGCGCCAGCGCTCGTCGTGCGTGGCCTGCCAGAGCGGCAAGAGGAGCTTTCCCTGCGCGATCTCGTCCAGGCTGAGCGCGGTGGAGTCGTACGTGGGGATGCGCCCGTCGGGCGTGACCACGCGCTCCATGTTCGTCCGCACGTACGCCGCGAAGCGTGGATTGCCCGTCTTCTGCCCCACGTTCCAGATGCCCTGAAGGACGACGCCCGCGGTGTAGTCCCAGTCCGGATGCACGACGGGATTCCGCCGCATCACCGACTCCGCCATCCGCACCGACCACAGCGTCGCCGTCGCGGGACGAGCGTCCGTCGGTCGAGATGCGTTCGGCCGATGAGAGGCCGCAGCACGCGGAGTCTGCGCATCCGCCGAAGCGCTGCTGGACGCGAGAGCGGCGGATGCGAGAAGGGCGGGGACGATGCGCATCATCCACCGTCCGCGCATCTCCGTTCGCGCCGTCCGCGACACGTCGGGCGAGGGGAGGAGGGACGGGAGTCGGGAGATGCGCATCTACCGCGCTCCGGCGGTTGCGGGGCGCGGCGTCAGCGAGGTGACGACGGTGCCGTTGATGCGCACGTTGCGAAGCTCCACCCCGGGCGCGTTCTCCACCACGTTGGGCTTGGCGACGTTGCGGAAGTCGCAGTCGATGAGCCGCACGCCGCTGATCTGCGCCTGCGGGAAGCCGCGGAGGTAGAGGGCGTGCTCGCTCTTCTCCGCCGTCACGTTGCGCAGCTCCACGTCGCGCACGGTGGGCATGAACGTGCCCTTGTCGGCCTCTTCGTAGAAGAAGTCGATGGCGAGCACGTCGTGCGCGACCTGGCCCACGGTGATGTCGCGCAGGTAGATGTGCTCCAGCGTGCCGCCGCGCACCGCGTTGGTCTTTAGGCGCGTCACGCGCTCCAGGTTGGGGCTGTCCATGCGGCATCTCTCCACGAACACGTTGCGCACCCCGCCGGAGATCTCGCTGCCGATGCTCACGCCGCCGTGCCCGTCCGCCATGCGGCAGTTGCGGACCACGATGTTCTCGCTGGGCACGTTCAGCCGGCGCCCGTCTGCGTTCCGCCCGGACTTGATGGCGATGCAGTCGTCGCCCGTGTTGAACGTGACGTCCTCGATCAGCACGTCGCGGCAGCTCTCGGGGTCCACGCCGTCGTTGTTGGGCCCCAGGCTGTCGATGGTCACCCCGCGCACGGTGACGTTGGTGCACAGGACGGGGTGGATCTCCCACATGGGCGAGTTGCGGATGGTGACGCCCTCGATGAGCACGTTGGCGCAGCGGTACGGCTGGATCATCTGCGGGCGCAGGTAGTCGCCCTCGCCGAAGGTGCGCTGCTCCACCGGCACACCGTTCTCCGCCGCGGCGAGCAGGCGCACACGCGACGCCTTGTAGTTCGGCATCCCCTCGCGCCAGCCGAACTCCGCGCTGCCTTTCCAGGACCACCAGTGCTCGCGGTCCGCCTGCCCGTCCAGCGTGCCCTGGCCCGTGATCGCGACGTTGGTCTGGCCGTACGCGTAGATGAACGGCGAGTAGTTCATCAGCTCCGTGCCCTCGAACCGCGTGAGTACGGCCGGGAGATACGCCTTCGGGTCGCGGGAGAAGAGCACCGTGGCGTCCTTCTCCACGTGCAGGTCCACGTTGCTGCGCAGGTGGATGGGACCCGTGAGATACCGCCCCGCGGGCACGACCACGCGCCCGCCCCCCGCGGACGAGCATGCATCGATTGCGGCGCGGAAAGCCGCCGTCGCGTCCGTCGTTCCGTCTGCCACCGCGCCGAAGCGCGTGATGGGGAAGTCGCGGCGCGGGAAGACCGGCGGACGGATGCGGGCGAGGATGCCGGGCACGCGGTCCCAGCCCGTCAGGCTCGCCTCGTCCGCCGCGCCTCGCGCGCCGGACGCGCCGAGCGTGCCGGCGCACGCGGTGAGCGACGGCAGGACGAGCGCGGCGCCCACGCCCGCGCCCAGGGTCTTCAGGAAGTCACGCCGGTTGAATCCGTGAGGTTGCATCTCGCCTCGCGTGCGTGGTTCGGTTTCGGCGCTCAGCGCGCCGTGGTGGCCGGGAGCGGGTGCCGGGCGGCCCAGCGCGCGTAGCGCGAGATCACGCCGGCGGGTGCGGTGGTGAACCAGTTGTAGCCCGTGCGCCGGTCCGTGAGCTGGTTCCAGTCGTAGAGCTTCACCGCGTCGCGGTTGCTGAAGATCGGGCGATTGCTGCCGATCTCGTACATGCGCGCCCACAGCGGCGGCGCGCCCGGCCGCGGCGTCAGCACCTGGTTCTCGTAGCTGTAGCCTTCCACCGCGTTGTGCCTCAGCCAGTCCACCGCGGCGTGAACGGAGGTGACGACGCGGGGGTTCGGCTCGGGCAGCGACATCAGGAAGCGCAGCAGGTCCGCGCTTTCCTGCGCGGTCAGCGACGTCAGCTCGTAGCGGCGCGCGCTCGTCGGCTCCAGCGTGAGCGGGTCGTGCTGCTGGCCCCACACGGTGAGCTTGCCGCCCTCGCGCGCCTGGCTGGCGACGATGCACTCCACCGCGCGGTCGACGGATGCGCGCGCCGCCGCCCGCTCCGCCTCCGGCACGAAGGGGTAGCGGCCCGCGCCCACGTCGCGCAGCAGGGCGGCGACGTTAAGGATGGCGTCGTCGTTGAAGGTCGCCGCGTCGTGGTAGCCGCCCTGGAGCGGGTAGACCTGCGGCCAGCAGCCGTTGGGGAACTGCGCCGCGTGCAGGTAGCCCAGCCCGCGCACGAACGTATCGCGGTACCGCGCATCCGGCCGCGCCGAGTCCGCCCGCGCGAGAAAGCGCATCTCCTCGGTCGTCGAGCTGTTGTCGATGGTGGCGATGTACTGCCAATCCGCCGTCTCGGAGAAGTAGCTCTGGCCCGGCTGGCGCGGCTGCTTGGTGAAATCGACGTGCTTGGACCAGCCGCCGGACGGCGTCTGGAAGCTGAGGATCACGCTCGCCATCCGCTGAGCGCTGTCGCCCGCGAACCACTGCGGCGTCATGCTCGGCAGCACCTCAAAGTCGTGGACGTACGGCGCGCGCGTCATCTTCTCCAGCCCCGCCGCTCTCAGCTCCGCCGCCATCAGCGCCTGGTCCGCCGCGCGCAGCGCCCGCGACCGCGCGACGTACGCCTGCCACCCCGCCCGCTGCTCCGCCGGAAGCGCCGCGATCCGCGCATCGCCCAGCAGCGGCGTCGTATCCCGCTCGGTCGGATTCACACCCAGCTTCGCCATCGAATCCGCCGTCTGCGCCCGCATCGGCGCACATCCCACCGTCAGCCACGCCGCACCGATCAACGCGACCCGCACCGGAATCCGCATCTTCATCGAACCACCACCGCGTTTCCGGGAGATGCGAAGCCTTCGGGAGATGCGAAGCTCTCGGGAGATGCGAAGACGGTCATCCACTGCGACGATTCGATGCCGCGGGTGCGAGAGAGCCGGCCGTACGCGTTTGAGGTGACGTCGCGGGCATGTGCGGGAACGCCGAACGCGGAAGGCGTGACGTCGCGGAGGCAGACGAGCAGATCCATGCGGGTGTGTGCGGGGCGGCCGGACGCGGCAGATGCGTTCACGGCGTTCACGGAGAACGACGTCTCGGCCGCGGGGACGCCCTGGCGGGTAAACCCGCGGGCTACGACGGCACGAAGCCCGCCTTCGCGGGCTCGCTCAGGAGCCGCGTCGCGCTTCGGATGTGTCCGCAACGGCGCACCGGGCGAGAGCGTACCGGGAACAGGAAGACGCCCATCCAACCCTCTCCCACGCAGTTTGTGGGGGAGGGTAGCGAGCCTAGGCGAGCTGGGAGGGGGCGCGGTCCCGTTCATCACGCCACCACCGGGGCGGCGAACGTGGGCGCGGCGACGAGGGCGGCGGCGCCGCGGAGGCGCGGGTAGCCGACGGGCTCGGGGATGATGGGCGTGGCGGCGGCCATGCTCGTGAGCGCGCGGCCGCGGACGGCGGCGCGGACGCTGGGCTCGATCATGTCCCATGCGGCCGTGATCTCGCCGCCCACGAAGATGCGCGACGGGTTCACGCCGTTCACGATCATCGTTAGGCCCATCCCCAGGTAGCGCCCCGTCTCGTCGATGGCGGCGCGGGCCGCGGCGTCGCCGGTGCGGGCGCGGGTGATGAGGTCCGGCACCGTGAGCGCCGTCTGCCGCAGCCGCGCGCGCAGCTCCGCGTCGGACAGGTCGTGGCCCAGGTAGCGGGAGAGGGTGGCGATGTTGGACGTGTACGCCTCCCAGCACCCGCGCGACCCGCACAGGCACGGCGCCCCGTCCGTCTGCACCGGGATGTGGCCGAACTCGCCGGCCGTGTAGCCCGCGCCGCGCAGCACCTGGCCGTTCACGACCACGCCGGCGCCCACGCCGTCCGACACCGTCACGTAGACGAAGTCGCCCGAGTCCGTCCCGCGCTCGCCCAGCCACATCTGCGCGAGGGCGCAGGCGATGGGCGCGGCCTCCACGTGCACCGGTAGGCCGGTGGCGCGCTCCAGCGTGCCGCGGATGTCCACGTCGCGCCAGCCCACCTGCGGCGCGTTCAGCACGATCCCCGTGCGCTGGTCCACCATGCCCGGGACCACGAGGCCGATGCCCTCGCAGCTCCCGTCCGCCGCGTAGGTCCGCAGCAGGCGCTCCACCCGCCCGGCCAGCTCTTCGCTCAGCTTCTCGGGGTCCGTCTCCGTATCGAACATCTCCAGGGCGATCTGCGTCCCGGCGAAGTCGCTCAGCATCACGTACGTGCGGCTGAAGCGGATGTCGATGGCCACCACCAGCCGGTCGCGCGTGCGCACCATCAGCATCTTGGGCTTGCGGCCGCGCGGCGCGTCGACCGTGTCGCCCTCTAGGATCGAGCCCTCCACCAGTAGCTCGTTCACCAGCGCGGTGATGCGGCCGCGGCCCACGTTCATCCGCCGCGCCAGGTCGGCGCGCGAGATGGGCTGGTGCTCGCGGACCAGGTTGAGCGCGATCTGCCGGTTGATGTCTCGCGAGGTGGAGCGCGTGGCGAGCTTGAAGTCGCGCACGTTGATCTTTCTCATCGGCGCCTCGGAGGGCTGCGGCGGGGGGCGGGGGAGGGAGTCACGGGCGGGGGCTCAGCGGGCGGCGGGCTGCAGGGTGTAATCCGGGAAGTTGCCGAACAGGCGCTCCCCCTCGGGGCCGCGGGTCACGCCCTGGACGAGGTACGCGCCGCCCACGAAGGCGCCCTTCCACGACTCGCCCGTGCCGCCGAACACCTCCTCGCGGTCGCCGCGCGAGCGGACCTTGTTGAGGCCCGTCTTGAAGGCGCGCACCTGGGCAAGCAGGTCGTTCCCGACGGCCGGATCGTCGCACGCGAGCGAGCCCACGAGGGCGCCGTTGCTCACGTTCATCTCCGCGATCAGCTCGTCCGGCCGGTCCACGACCACGATGGTGTCCAGCGGCCCGAACGGCTCCTTGTAGTAGATGTCGGAGCTGCGCGGCGGTGCGAGCAGCGCCATCGGGGCGAGGTAGGCGGAATCGTCCTGGCCGTCCAGGAAGCGCGCGCGGTCCAGCTCGCCGGTGTAGATGGGCATCGCGCCGGCGTCCATGGCGCGCTGCGCCTGCTCACGGAGCGCCTGCACCTGCGCGGCGTTGATCAGCGGCCCGAAGTCCAGCTTGGGAAGCTGGTCGCCCGGCCCGTCGGTGAGCGTGGGGTTGCCCACGCGCAGGCCGCGGACGACGGGGAGGTACGCCTCCAGGAACTGCGGGAGGAGACGGCGCTGGACCACGAAGCGCGCGTACGCCGTGCAGCGCTGCTTCCCGTAGTCGAAGCCCTTGCGGATCTGGTCCGCCAGGCTCGCCCAGTCCGAGAACTCCCACACGCCGTACGCGTTCACGCCCTCCATCTCCAGCATGTGCCTGCGCCGCTGGTCCACTACCGCCGCCGCGACCTGCCTGCCGCTGCTGCGCCCGCCCACGAACGCCAGGCAGTCCACCTCGGGCGAGCGGACGAGCGCTTCGCTCAGCTCGCCGCCGGAGCCGCTGACGAGCGAGACGGGCAGACCGGCGCGCCGCGCGAGCGCGAAGCCCAGCGTGAGGGAGAAGAGGCCGCCGTCGGTGGGCGTCTTGGCGATGACGGCGTTGCCCGTCAGCGCCTGCACCAGCACCGCGTGCATCAGCACCGAGAACGGGTAGTTCCACGAGGCGATGTTGGAGACGAGGCCCAGCGGCTGCCGCCCGCGCATCATCTCCTCCATCCCGTCCACGTACCACTCCACGCCGCTGATGCAGCGGTCCACGTCCACCTCGGCCTGCGCCAGCGGCTTGCCGATCTCCCAGATGAGGATTCGGGCGATGAGGTCGCGATGCGCGCGCAGCGCTTCCAGTGCGACGGATACGCAGGCGCGGCGCTCGTCCAGGTCGGTGGTGGCCCACGCAGGCCCCTCCGCCGCGGCGAGCTGCACGGCGCGCGTCGCGTCCGCGGCACCGATGAAGGGCAGGGCGCCGAGCACGCTGCCGTCCACCGGCGAAGTCACGGGGCGCGGCGTGCCCGGCAGCGTCCACTCGCCGCCGATCAGGTTGAGCGGCGCGCCGCCGTCTCCGAACGCCTCGGGCGTTGCGGAGGTCATGCGGGATACGAGGTGCGGCCAACGGACCTGCTGTGCGATCGTCTGGGCCATGGCTGCCGTCGCGGGCTGGAGGTCCGGCGCGCGGTCCGCGGAGGATGCGCGGGCGTTGCGCTTCGGGAAGGTCCGTCGTAGATTGGGCGCAGTTAGTTCCAACTAGGAACAAAATCGGCGCTCCGCTCCTGATGCGCAAGGGGCTCGCCTTTGATGGCGGAAGAGCGGCGGATCCTAGATGGAGCCTTGCGTCGCTCACACAAGGTAGTGCATCATCCCCGCCGCATCCAGACCTTCGTGACGAACGCCCGTACGATGTGGCTGCGCAGGCTTATTGTTCCGGACGGGAGCAAATAAGCGGCGGAGGGGGTGCCCCCTCCCCCAGCCCCTCCCCCGCAAGCGGGAGAGGGGAGCTTGTTCCACGGTGGGGGCGAGGGTTTCGCCGACCGGGGCTTTGCTGGCAAGAACAAGCGGATGGAGCGACGCGTGGGGGCCGGAGCGATAGTACGGCAGCAGCCCGCGCAGGCGGGCTTCGCGCCGTCGTAGCCCGCGGCTTCAGCCGCCCGGGCGATGCCGCCGCAGCTCCCATCGGCCCGGTCCCGGCCGCCCGAGCCGCCACCGCGCCGCACTCCCGGTCCGCGATTTTGGTCTCCCCTCTCCCGCTTGCGGGGGAGGGGCCGGGGGAGGGGGCATCCCTTCCGCCCGCCCCGAACCCTCGGCACCCCGAGCAAAGTCGCAGCTCCGCAGTCCCCAACGAGCTTTTCATCTCCAGCGAGTGTTGCATGCAACGGTCTGCCGCCGCCGGCTTTGACGGAATCTCGCCCGGCGCCCTCACGCTCCACGAGGACCGCTTCTTCGACCCGGAACCGTCCGTGCGCCGCGCCGCCCGCGCGCTGTACGAGGAGACGCGGGGCCTTCCGCTGGTGTGCCCGCACGGCCACGTGGACGCCGCGCTCCTGGCCGACGACGCGCCATTCCCCGAGCCCACGGCGCTGATCCTCACGCCGGACCACTACATCTTCCGCATGCTGTACTCGCAGGGCATCTCCATGGAGAGCATGGGGATACCCACGCGCGACGGCACGGCGGTGGAGACCGATCCGCGGAAGATCTGGCAGACGTTCGCGGACCACTGGTTCCTCTTCCGCGGCACCCCCACCGGCGTCTGGCTGCACCACCAGCTCGTCGAAGTCTTCGGCGTCGCGCGCAAGCTGAACGGCGCGACGGCGCAGGCCGTGTACGACGAGATCGCCGAGAAGCTGCGCTCGCCGGAGTTCCGCCCGCGCGCCCTCTTCGACCGCTTCAACATCGAAGTCCTCGCGACCACCGACAAAGCCACGGACGCGCTGGACGCGCACCGCCGCATCCGCGAGTCCGGGTGGGGCGGGCGCGTGGTCCCCAGCTTCCGTCCCGACGCCGTGCTCCGCATCGCCTTGCCCGGCTGGCGTGGCGAGATCGAGGCGCTGGCCCGCATCTCCGGCGTCGCCATCTCCAGCTACGCGGACCTCATCCGCGCGTTGGAGGACCGGCGGGCGTTCTTCCGGTCGATGGGCGCCACGGCGACGGACCACGCGGTGCTCGAGCCGTACACCGAGCGGCTGGCGGACGGCGAGGCGGAGCGCATCTTCCGGCTCGCGCTGGACGGCGCGGCGACCGCGGCGGACCAGCGGCGCTTCGAGGCGCACATGCTGATGGAGATGGCGCGCATGTCCACCGCGGACGGGATGGTGATGCAGCTCCATCCCGGCTCGCTGCGCGACCACAACGAGCGCATCCACGCGCGCTTCGGGCTGGACATGGGCGCCGACATCCCCGTCGCGACCGAGTACACGCGGAACCTGCGCGCGCTGCTGAACGCGTACGGCAACGACCCGCGCCTCACGCTGGTCCTCTTCACCCTCGACGAATCGACCTACGCGCGCGAGCTGGCGCCGCTGGCCGGGCACTATCCCGCGCTACGCCTGGGCCCGCCGTGGTGGTTTCACGACAGCATCGAGGGGATGCGCCGCT
>DASRQW010000291.1 GCA_035696245.1 Longimicrobiaceae bacterium
GCCCCCCGCGGCCGCCCATGTGGTGGACGGCGGAAGCCCGCAGGGACACGCTGGCCGGCGCGCAGCGGGTGGCGCTGGAGATGGCGCTTCACGAGGAGACGGAGCGGCGCGCGATGGCGGGCGAGCTGGTGATGCTGGAGAGCGCCTGGCGCGACGCCGAGGAGATCGCCCGCATCGCCGACGCGCTTCCCGGCGACCCGCCGGAGCTGTCTTCCGGTCCGGAACGGGCCTGACTCGTGTACTCCGCCTGCATCTTCTGCTCGGCCAAGCTGGGCCGGAACGAATCGGTCGAGGAGTTCCCCGTTGGGCGGACGCTCGCGTTCGACGCCGTGAAGGGCCGGCTGTGGGCGGTCTGCGGAAGCTGCGGGCGGTGGAACCTCGCTCCCATACACGAGCGATGGGAGGCGGTCGAGACGTCCGAGAAGCTGTTCGCGGACGCGCGGCTCAAGGTGCAGTCCGAGAACGTGGGGATGGCCAAGCTGCGAGACGGGACGCGGCTCGTCCGCATCGGCCGGGCGGAGGCGCACGAAGTGGCGGGGTGGCGCTACGGCGCGCTGTACCGCTCGCGCCACAGAACCGCAGCCCGCGCGGCCAGGCTGGGAACGCTGGCCATGGGCGGAGCGTGGCTCGCCCAGATGGCCGGTGGCCCCGTGTACACCGTGGCGGCCGGTGCGGGCACCGTGGCCCTGTGCCTCTGGTCACGCAGGCTCGTCCGGAAGACCGTCCACCGCGTCACGCCAGCGGGCGACTCGCAGGCGGTGACGGTACGCCGCCGCGACCTTCCGGGCGCCGGGCTCCGCACCGAGGGCGGCAAGCTCGTGCTAACGCTGGACGTGTGGGTCGACGGATGCGAGGAGCCCCGGCGGGTGCTGCTCCGGGGCGCGCAGGCGCGGGAGACGCTCGCTCGCGCGATGGTCTACGTGAACCGCCCCGGAGCCCCTGCGCCGGTAGTGAGCCGCGCGGTGGACGGTCTCGCGGAGAGCGGCGGCGCCGAGCGCTACCTGGCGCACACGGCGGCGCGCCAGCGGATCCTCCTGCCCGGCCTGCAGGCGGCCGGCACCGGGAGCGACCCGTTCGGGGTCAGGGCCGGGGTCACTGCGCTCGCCTTTGCGCTCGGCCACTCCTTCGCATCCCCGCCGGCGCCGGGTACGGCGGACGCCGCCCCGCCGTCGGGGCTGCTCCGCGCCGACGAGGCCCTGGGGCTGGAGATGGCGCTGCACGAGGAGACCGAGCGGCGCGCGATGGCGGGCGAGCTGGTGATGCTGGAGATCGCCTGGCGCGATGCCGAGGAGATCGCCCGTATCGCCGACGCGCTGCCGGGCGCACCACCGGAGACGGATCGATGACCGAGGACCTGGCCGTCTTCGCCGCGGCGGAGGAAGCGGCGCGCGAGGGGCGCCCGGTGGCGCTGGCGACGATCGTCCGCTGCAAGGGCAGCACGCCGCGGGGCATCGGGAGCAAGATGCTGGTCGATCCCGAGCGGGGGCTGACGGGCACCGTGGGCGGCGGCTGCGGCGAGGCCGAGGTGATCGAGGCGGCGCGTGACGTGGTGCGCACCGGCCGCCCGCAGCTCCTGCGCATCGACCTGACGCACGACCTGCTCTCGTGGAGCCCCGCCGTGTGCGGCGGCATCTTCGACGTCTTCGTGGAGCGGGTGTGATGCGCAGCGCGTGGCGGCCGACGATCCCGCGTGGGAGATCTGCCGGATCGAATCCATGCTCGCCGAAGCACTCTGCGTCGATCCATACGGGTGTGTCGTGAGCCTGCGCCCCATCCACCGTACCCGAACCCGGCAACGCACCGCATGACGCCACAGACCGCCGCGCCCACGCCCGCCGCTCCCGCCGTCTCCGCCGAAACGGTGTGGCGCCGCTACGGCGAGTACCTGCGCCGGCCGCCGCAGGTGGTGATCGAGTGGAACGACGCGGAGACGGAGGCGCGCGGCTGGCTGGTGATCAACTCGCTGCGCGGCGGCGCGGCCGGCGGCGGCACTCGCATGCGGGCGGGACTCACGCGGCGCGAGGTGACGTACCTGGCGAAGACGATGGAGCTGAAGTTCGCCTTCAGCGGCCCGGCCATCGGCGGCGCGAAGTCGGGCATCGACTTCGACCCGGCCGACCCGCGCCGCGACGGAGTGCTGCGGCGCTGGTTCCAGGCCGTCGCGCCGTACCTGCACCGCTGCTACGGCACCGGCGGCGACCTGAACGTGGACGAGGTGAAGGACGTCATCCCCTGCTGCGCCGCCATCGGCCTGGCGCACCCGCAGGAGGGCGTGGTCCGCGGCCACTTCCAGCCGGGCGATGCGGCCCGCGCCCGCATCCTCCACGCGCTCGACGTGGGCGTCAGCGCGCCGGTCACCGGCCCGCACGGCGTGGCGGGCGAGCCGCTGCCGGTGGCCGACCTGGTGACGGGATACGGTCTCGCGCAGTCCATCATCCGGCTGTACGAGATGCGCGGCCTCTCGGTGCGCGGCCGCCGAGTGCTGGTGGAGGGCTTCGGCGCGGTGGGCGCCCCGTGCGCGCTGTACCTGGCCCGCGCCGGCGCGCTCGTGGTCGGCATCGCGGACCGCGAGAAGACGCTCGTCGCGCCGCAGGGCCTGGGCGCCGGTGAGGTGGAGGCGCTGCTGCTCGCGCGCGAGGACAAGCTTCTCCCTGCGTCCGACCCGCGCTGCGTGCGCGACGGCGGCGTGGCCTTCCGCTCCGTCGCGGCCGAGGTCTTCGTGGCCGCCGCGGGATCCGGCACGCTGGACGAGGCGGCGCTGGAGTCGCTGGCCGCGCAGGGCGTGGAGACCATCGCGTGCGGCGCCAACCAGCCCTTCCGCGAGGCCAAGCTGGGCGCCACCGCCGTGCAGCGCCGCGCGGATGCGCGCTTCACCATCGTCCCCGACGTGGTGGCCAACTGCGGGATGGCGCGCGCATTCAGCTACCTGATGCACGAGGGCGCCGGGACCAGCGCGGAGCCCATCTTCGCCGCGGTGGACGAGACCATCGCCCGCGCGCTGCGCGACCTGCTGGACCGCAACGGCGGCCGCGCCACCGGGCTGCTGGGCGCCGCGTTCGACCACGCCATGGACCTGGCCTCCCGCGCATAGCGAAGCCTGCCGACGTACATCTTTCCGATCCCGAGCTTTCCCCACCCATCTCACACGCGACCCGCCGAGACCCGGCGGGCGCGCGCAGACACCCCTTGCACCGGAAGCAGCCGCATGACCGCAGTGAACATCCCGCTCGCGCCGAACCAGATGGACCAGATTCGCGGCGAGCTGCTGCGCACGCTCACCCGCCTGGAGCGCAGCATGAAGATCAGCGGCCAGACCGACCGCGCGCGCGACCTGGAGCAGGACACCGTGGGCCGCCTCTCGCGCATCGACGCGCTGCAGAACCAGGGTCTCACCCGCAGCCTGGAAGAGCGCGAGCGCACCCAGCTCACGCAGATCGTCGAAGCGCTGCGCCGCATCGAGGACGGCACCTACGGCTCGTGCGGCGGCTGCGGGGGCCCCATCCCGTTCGAGCGCCTGATGGTATACCCGGAAACCCTCGCCTGCACCGCCTGCGTTACCGCACGCTGACCCGCGGTCACTTTACATCGCTCGCAAATTCCCGACGCGCCGCATCTCCCCCACTGTAACCGTTTCCTTCAGAACACTCGCCGATCACGTCTGCGGATGTGCAGCGCCGGAGTAGGTGCGGACTTCTTGTGGCGGAAACCGAGCTAAGCTCCACGCTGGGAACGGTCTACTCCCCTCTCCCGTTCGCGGCGGAAGGGCCTGGGGGAGGGGAAACGTTCCCGACACGCCGGATCTCGCGTCCGACGCGAAATCCCGCTCAGACCTCGCCCGTCCCGCCGCGCATTCGTACAATTCAGTCATCCGGCGCAGCCCTTCGGCCGCGCATCCCCCGATTCCCATCTCCCGCTCCGCACCCTGGAACCCACCGTCGTGCGAGGCAGGTTCGCACCCAGCCCCACGGGCGCGCTGCACCTGGGCAACGCGCGCACGGCCCTGCTCGCGTGGCTTCACGCACGCGCGGCGGGCGGGCGCTTCGTGATGCGCGTGGAGGACCTGGACCGCGGACGGGTGCGACCCGGCATCATGGAGGCGCAGCTCGCCGACCTGCGCTGGCTGGGGCTGGACTGGGACGAAGGGCCGGACGTGGGGGGGCCGTACGCCCCGTACCTCCAGACCGAGCGCACGGAGGACTACCGCGCCGCGCTGCACCGGCTGGCGAACGCGGGGCTGATCTTCGCCTGCTCGTGCTCGCGGCGCGACATCGCCGCGGCGGCCAGCGCGCCCCACGGCGGCGGCGAAGAAGGTCCGCGCTACGCCGGCACCTGCCGAGAGCGCCCGGCCGGCGGCTGGGTGGACGGTGGGCCGCTGGGCGAGGCACCTATGGCCCTGCGCTTCCGCACCCCGTCGGCCGAGGTCTGCTTCCACGACCTCCTCCAGGGCCGCGTCTGCTTCGATCCGGCGGCGGAGACCGGCGACTTCGTGGTGCGGCGGAAGGACGGCGTGGCCGCGTACCAGCTCGCCGTGGTCGTAGACGACGCGGCGATGGAGATCACCCACGTCGTCCGCGCCGCCGACCTGCTTTCGTCCACCGCGCGGCAGCTACTGCTGTACGAGGCGCTGGGCCTGCGCGCGCCCGCCTTCCTGCACGTCCCGTTGCTGCTGGGCGCGGACGGTGAACGGCTGGCGAAACGCCACGGCGCCGTCTCGCTCGCGGAGGTGCGACAGGCCGGCGTCTCGCCTCAGCGCGTGGCCGGCTGGCTCGCCGCCACCTGCGGCCTCGCCGCGCCGGGAGAGGAGGTCTCGGCGGTGGACCTCATGGCGCGCTTCGACGTCGCCCGGCTCCCGCGCGAGGCGACGGCCGTGAGCGCGGATATGCTGGCGCGGCTTCTCCGCTGACCCTCGCTACGATCCCGCGTGTCTGCAACCGCTGGCGGGAGCAGGTGTTCCCGCCCGAAGCGAGTCGTTGCCTGCGCGGCGGGAACGCCATTATCATGTACGCACACCGGACACCCGGGCGCACCCCGCGCCCCCATCCACGGCGCTCCCCGGCGGAGAGCCGGCCGAGCGCCACAGCGCGCCGCGGTCCGCCCCCGCCGCACGCACCCGCCCCGCCGCGACCCCGCTCAGGAGGACGTCTCCCATGAAGAAGCTTCGTCTGCTCGCCCTCGCCGGGCTGCTCGCCGTGCCCGCCACGGCCCACGCGCAGGCCGGCGTGCAGCTCCCTCCCGGCCAGACCGGCCCACAGCTCCCGCGCACCCGGTGGGCGGTCACGCCGTTCGTGGGCGTGCGCGTGCCCTTCACCACCGGCGCGCAGCACGTGTTCGTGGACAGCCAGACCGTCTCGCCCACCACCGTGCGCCGCGAGCGCGGCGGCGCGCCCATGGTGGGCGCCGAGGCGGAGATGCGCATCAAGGGCCCGTGGAGCCTGGTGGGCACGGCCGCGTACAGCCAGGAAGGCAGCGACGTGCTCAGCATCACCCTCGCGGGCGACAGCAGCGCGCAGGCCATCTCCTTCCCCGGCTCGTCGGCGCTGTTCACGCGGCTGGGCGTGTCGTACCGCCTGCCGGAGCCCAACCCCGACTCGCGGCGCTTCCATCCGGCAGGCTTCATCGTCGCCGCGCCTGCGCTGGTGCGCACGCACGTGAAGGGCGGACCGTCGGTGAACAACTGGGCCGCCAACGTGGGCGTGCAGGCCACCGCGCCGCTGGGCCGCTCGCAGCGCCTGGCGTTCCAGATCGCGTTCGACGACTACATCACCTTCTGGAACGCCGACGCGCGCCTCACCGAGGACGTCGCCATCCTCACCCCCACCATCCCCAGCACCACGCCGCTGCGCATCAGCTACGGCTCCAACAACTCCAACATCATCGCTCTCCGCTTCGGCGCTTCGTTCCGCCTGTAGGCCGCGAAGAAGGCGAGCTCCGGGCTGGACGCCGGGCACGGGGAGCGGAGTCCGAGGCGTGGGACCGCTCCGGAGCCGCGCGGGAAACTGCCCCCGCGCGTCTCCTCCGCGGGGGCGGCGAGCCTCCTCCTCCGGCGGGACGATACAGCCTGTCCCGCCTCCGTCCGGAGTCTCCCCGCCCGCGGAGTGAGCCTGCCGGGCGCCCGCTGAACCGCGGCGCCCGGCAGTCTCCCTCCGCTTCTGCTTATATGGGAACAGCCGAACGACCTCGGATATTCATCGCCGGGGTAGCTCGCGCTGCGTCGCATCCCGGTCCGCCGAAACCACGATGGCCTCATGATCGCCTTCCCGAGCCTCCCGGCCCTCACCTCAAAATCGTCACAACCCTCACCCGATCCGTGATTCGCTTCCCTTTCCGGTTGCGGTAGAGTGGCAGTGAAGGGGCACTCCGTTCGACGCACCCGCCTTTCCGCCACGCACGATCACACGGAATCCGGGTAGATCG
>DASRQW010000292.1 GCA_035696245.1 Longimicrobiaceae bacterium
CGATGTCGTGCGATGCGGAGATCGCAGGCGCACGTCGAAGCAGGGTTGGACTGCTGAGCGAGAGCCGAGCTCGCGACCTTGGCCGCTAAGCACCTCCTCGTCAGCATCGCCCTAACACCAACGCCCGCAAGCAGTTCTCCCCTCTCCCGCTTGCGGGGGAGGGGCCGGGGGAGGGGGCACCTTTCCGCATGCGACACATCTCCGGTAAACGCGGAAGCGCTGAATGGCGAACCGCGCCCACACCGCCCCCCACGCACGTCCGGGCCTCTTCCGCGCGGCGGGTCAGACGGTGACACCGCCGTCCGTTTGCATGAGACGGGCGGCGCGGCACCTCCGCCGCTGTGGATCTCCGCTCGCCCGACCCGGTTCCATCGCACCCGAGGCCCCATGTCTTCTCGTTCCCGCATCTTCCTTCGCGCGCTCGTGCTGGCTCTCCCGGCGTTCGTGACGGCACAGGCGCTGGGGAGATGCGGGACGGCGCATGCCCAGGCGGCGGTGCTGCGCGGCGTGGTGTACGACAGCGGGCAGGCGAAACCGCTGGCACACGCGCGCATCTCGCTGATGGGCACGCAGTACGCGGCCGTCACGGACAGCGACGGGCGGTTCACCATGGAGGCGATGGACGGCCGGTACATGGTGAAGATGGAGCACCCGCGCCTGACGGAGCTGGCGTACCCGCTGCCGCCGCAGTTCGTGGAGCTGGAGCGCGGCGAGACGACCGACGTGCAGCTCGTCGTGCCCAGCCCGTGGGGCGTGGTCGCCATCGTCTGCCCGCCGGACAGCGACGGGCGCGTGGCGGGCGATACGACGGTGACCACGCTCGTGGGCGTGGTGCGCGACGCGGCGGGGCGGCCGGTGCCGGACGCGAAGGTGCGCGTGGCGTGGCGCCGCTGGGCCATCCTCAACCAGCAGAGCGTGCGCGGCGGGGACCACATCCCCGGCGTGGCCGCGCCGCCCGTGGTGGTGAAGCACGACGACGAGCACATCGAGGTCACCACCGGCGAGCTGGGCGCGTGGCGCGTCTGCGGCCTCCCACGCCAGGCGAACGTCATCGTGAGCGCCAGCGTGGACGGCCGGACCACGCAGGAGGAGCGGTTCTACATGCTGAGAGGCGAGGTGATGCACACCGCGCCGGAGCTGCGGATCGGACATCCGTGAGCGCTCCGGCGCGGACTCGTCGTCCGCGCCTGCTGCTCCTTTGGGCCGCTCGCGCGCGCGCCGTCAGACGGTGCCGCGGGGGCGCGTTGTGTGTTGGTGCCTTTCCGTAGATGCCTATCGAGCGGTCGTCCGAAACCCTGCCAACCTATCTTCCCCCCGTCCTCTATGCGCACACGCACCGTCCTCGCCGTGCTCCCCCTGCTCCTTGCGAGCGCCGCGCTGCACGCGCAGGCCGTGCGCGGCACCTTCGTGGACCATGACACGGGCGAGCCCGTGGCCGGCGGGCACGTGGTGCTGCGCGACCCGGCCGGCCGCGAGGCCGCCTCGGCCAACACGGGCGCGGACGGCACGTTCGAGATTCACGCGCCGGCCGCGGGCACGTACACGCTGCGGGGCGAGCGCATCGGCTTCGCGACCACGACGTCGGCCGCGCTGGCGCTGGGCCCGGGCGAGACGGTGCGATACCGGCTGGTGGGCGGCGCGGCCCGGGTGATGCTGGCCGCCATCACCGTCCAGGCCGCCGGCCAGCGCTGCGAGACCCGGCCGGGCGACGGGCAGCAGACGGGCGTGGTGTGGGGCGAAGCGAGAAAGGCGCTGGTCAACGCGCAGGCGACGGCCCAGGCGCGCCTCTACCAGTACACGGCCGAGCGCACGCGCCGCGAGCTGGAGCCGCACACGCGCGTGGTCCAGACCGCGCGGGTCGACACGATGCGGGGGATGAGCGGCAATCCGTTCGTCACCGTCCCGCACGAACGGCTGAGCCGCGAAGGCTACGTGGTGACCGACGGCGACTCGCTGGACTTCCGCGCGCCCGACGCGGCGGCCCTGCTCTCGGACGACTTCCTGGACCAGCACTGCTTCCGCCTCGTCGCGCCGCCCGCGGGGCACGAAGGGGAGATCGGACTGGCGTTCCAGCCCGTGCGCGACAGGCGGCTGCCGGACGTGGCCGGCACACTGTGGCTGGACCGGCAGACGGCGGAGCTGCGGCGGATGGAGTACGGCTACACCAACGCGCCGCTCCGCACGGCCGACGAGGCGGGCGGGGAGATGGATTTCCGCCGGCTGCCCAACGGGAGCTGGATCGTGAGCCGCTGGCGCATCCGCATGCCGCTGGTGACCGCCGCCGCGCCCGACGCGAAGCGCGCCGGAAGCTCGCCGCTGGACGTGGCCCGCGCTCCCGCGTACCGGCTGCTGGCGTACGCCGAGCAGGGCGGCGAGGTCACCGCCATCTACACCCGCAACGGCGCGCCCGTCTCCGTGACGGCGGGGGCGCAGCTCGCGGGCGTGGTCTTCGACAGCACGCTCGCGCTGCCCGTGCGCGGCGCCCGCGTGCGGCTGGAAGGAACGCAGTACACGGTGGATGCGGACTCTGCCGGCCGCTACGCCTTCCGCGACCTGCCGGACGGCGCGTATTCGGTGAGCTTCGCCAGCGCGCGGCTGGACTCGCTGCACTTCGCACCCGCACCCGTGCGCGTCTCGCTCACGCGCGGCGCGACGACGCGGCAGGACCTGGCGGTGCCGGGGATGCGGAGCGTGCTCGCCGCCGGCTGTGGCGACAGCGCATCCGCCGGAGGGATGCTCGTCGGCGTGGTTCGCGCGGACTCCGGCGGCGCTCCCGTCGTGGGTGCGCGCGTGACGGCGTCGTGGCAAGCGTCCGGCGGCGTGCCCACGGGCGAGCGGACCGCGTTGGCGGACTATCGCGGCGTCTACCGCATCTGCGGGGCGCCCGCGGACGTGCCCGTGGCGGTGCGGCTGGCGAGCGGCGGCACCGGCATCTCCGTCTCGGACCTGCGCCTCTCCGCCGGAAGCCCCATGCTGCGCGACTTCATCGTCCCCAGCCCGCTGATGGCGTCCGCGGTGCTCTCGAGCGCGACATCCACCGCATCCCCCATCCATGTCCGCGTATTGGGAGCGGACGGGCAGCCGGTCGCCGGCGCTACCGTGCGACTGGGCTCCGCGCTCGCGCCGCAGACGACGGACGCGCGCGGCGGGGCGACCTTCCCGCGAGTGGCGGCGGGCACGTATGCCGTGACGGTCGCGCACCCGCGCCTGGGAACGCGCACCGTGGCCGCCGTGCTGGGCGGCGACGGGCCGGAGATGGAGCTGCGGATGGGCGGCGCCGAGTCGTCGCTCGTCGCCGTCGTCCGCAGCCCGGTGCGGCTGGCCGCCATCCGCGCCACGGCGGCACGCGGCGGCCTGCAGCGGGTGGGCTACGAGGACCGGAAGAAGCAGGGCATCGGCTTCTTCATGGACGGCGACGCGCTGGAGCGGCACCACGGCGCGCCGCTCAGCACGGCCATGCGCGGGGTGCCCGGCGTGCGCGTGGTGCTGTGGAACCCGCCGTCGCTGCGCAACGTGAGCTTTCCGCCGGAGCACCGCATCCTCCCCAGCCGCGGCGCGTCGTTGGGCGTGCCGCTGGGCACCGGCGCGCAGCGCGACACCGCCGACCACCGCCACACCTCGGAGAGCGGGGCGGCGGAGGACATTCGGGGAGCGCAGTGCTTCCTGGCCGTGTTCCTGGACGGGGTGATGATCCAGGACGGCTCCCAGCGCGTGGGGCAGGACATCGACGCCAACATCCTGGACGACATCGCCGCCATCGAAGTGTACAGCGGCGCCAGCCGCGTCCCCCCGCAGTACCGCCTGTCGATGAACGGCTGCGGCGCGGTGCTGCTCTGGACCAAGGTGGACGACGCGCGGAACGACCGGACGGCGGCGAGGTAACGGCGAGGCCCCCTCCCCCAGCCCCTCCCCAAAACTGCCTGGGGGAGGGGAGCCAAATCACGGTGGAGGCGGGTTTTGCGCGTCTCGTGAGGGAATCCGGCCGCCGCGACTTGGCCCCGGACACTAGCTAAACCACACGCCTGCAAGCAGTTCTCCCCTCTCCCGCTTGCGGGGGAGGGGCCGGGGGAGGGGGCACCCTCCCCGCCGCGACGCCTCATCCGAAGCACGAACGATCCCGCCCGTCCAGCCCATTGCAGTCCCTGGAGATGTCCGCATGACGACCCGCCCCTACGTGCTCTGCATCGCCCTGCTCCTCGCTTCGCCCGCAGTGCTGCGCGCGCAGGTGGTGCGGGGCACGTTCGTGGACCACGACACGGGCGAGCCCATCCGCGGCGCGCACGTCACGCTCCGCGCGCCGGACGGTACGGCGGCGGCGTCCACCAACACCGACGCGGGCGGCGCATTCGAGGTGAAGGCGCCCGCGGCCGGCACGTACACGCTGCGCGGCGACCGCATCGGCTTCGCGCCCACGCTCTCCCCCGCCCTGTCGCTCTCGCCCGGCGAGACGGCCACGTTCCGCCTGGTGGGCAGCTCGCAGCGCGTGATGCTGGCCGCCATCACCGTGCAGGCCGGCGCCCGCTGCGAGACGCGCCCGGCCGAGGGGCGGCAGACGGCGACGCTGTGGGAGGAGGCGCGCAAGGCGCTGCTGAACGCGAAGGCCACCGCCCAGGCGCGGCTCTACCAGTACACGGCGCAGCGGGTGGACCGCAGGCTGGACCCGCGCACCGGCGCCGTGGTCTCCGCGAAGGTGGACACTACGCGGGGGATGAGCGGCAACCCGTACGTGAGCGTGCCGGGCGCGCGGCTCGCCGAGGAAGGCTACGTGGTCACCGACGGCGACACGCTGGACTTCCGCGCGCCCGACGCGGGCGCGCTGCTGTCTGACGAGTTTCTGGACCAGCACTGCTTCCGCGTCAAGGCGCCGCCCGCGGGCCAGGAGGCGCTCATCGGCCTGGCGTTCGAGCCGGTGCGCGACCGCAGGCTGCCGGACGTGCAGGGCACGCTGTGGATCGACCGGCAGACGGCGGAGCTGCGGAGGATGGAGTACGCGTACGCCAACGCGCCGCTGCGCACGGCCGACGAGGCGGGCGGGGAGATGGACTTCCGCCGGCTGCCCAGCGGGAGCTGGATCGTGAGCCGCTGGCGCATCCGCATGCCGCTCGTGACCCCCGCGCCGCCGGACGCCAAGCGCGCCGGGAGCACGCCGCTGGACGTGGCGCGCCTGCCGGCGTACCGGCTCATCGGCTACCAGGAGCAGGGCGGCGAGCTGACGGCCATCTACACCCGCGGCGGCGCGCCCGTCTCCGTCACGGCCGGCGCCCAGCTTGCCGGCGTCGTCTTCGACAGCACGCGCTCCGTGCCTCTCCGCGGCGCGAAGGTGCGCATCGACGGAACGCAGTACACGGCAGATGCGGACTCCGCCGGGCGCTTCACCTTCCGCGACCTGCCGGACGGCACGTTCAACGTCACCTTCTCCGGCCCGCGGCTGGACTCGCTCGGCTACGCGCCCCAGCCGGTGCGCGTGTCGCTGGCGCGGGGCGCGACCACGCGGCAGGACCTGGCGGTGCCCGGCATGGCGCGCGTCCTGGCCGCTGGCTGCGGCGACAGCGTGAACGTCGGCGCGGTCCTCGCCGGAAGCGTCCGCGCGGACTCCACCGGCGAGCCCGTCGTGGGCGCGCACGTCACCGCGGCGTGGGAGGCAGCGGGCGGCACGCCGGCCGGCGAGCGGATGGCCATCTCCGACTTCCGCGGCGTCTACCGGCTGTGCGGCGCGCCGTCCGGCGTCCCGGTCACCGTCCGCCTGGCGACGCAGGGGACCACGATGTCCGTCTCTGCCCTGCGGCTGGCGGCGGACCGGCCGTCGCTCCAGGACTTCCTCGTCCCCCGTCCGCTCCTCGCATCCGCCGCGCAGGCTCCCGCCCCGGCCGCGGGCATCCCGCTCCACGTCCGCGTGACCGCGGCGGAGACGGGGCAGCCGCTCTCCGGCGCGACGGTGCGGCTGGGCTCCGCGCTGGCGCCGCAGACGACGGATGCGCGGGGCGGGGCGACGTTCCCGCGCGTGGCCGCGGGCACGTATCTCGTCACGGTGGCGGACCCGCAGCTGGGCACGCGCACGGTGCCGGCGGTGATCGGCGCCGATGGGCCGGAGCTGGAGCTTCGCGTGCCGGCGGGCGGGGGCGCGTCGCTGCTGGCGGTGGTTCGCAGCCCCGTGCGCCTGGCCGCGCTGACCGCCCGCGCCGCCGTGCGGGGCACGCTGGCGCAGGTGGGCTTCGAGCAGCGCAAGCGGCTGGGCATCGGCAGCTTCATCTCGGGCGCGGACCTGGAGAGGCACGGCAACGCGCCGCTCAGCAGCATCTTCCGCTACATCCCCGGCGTGCGCGTGGTCGACTACTATCCGCCGTCGACGCTGCGGCGAGGCAGGCCCATGCTGGAGCACCGCATCCAGCCCACGCGCGGCGGCGGCGACGCGGCCGGCAACCCCGGCTGCTTCATGTCGGTGTTCATGGACGGCGTCCTCATCCTCGACGGTTCACCCGAAGAGGGGCACGACGTGGACGCCAACCTGCTCGCGAACATCAAGGCCGTCGAGGTCTACCGCAGCATGTCCGAGATCCCCACCCAGTTCCGCGGCACCCGCTCGCTCTGCGGCGTCGTCGTCCTCTGGACCAAGACCGGCGAAGACGACCGCGCCGCCGCCTCGGCCTCGCACTGACCGGGCGGGTGGTCGTTCCGGGAGAGGGACGTCGGATGCGCATCGGACGTCCATCGCGCCGCCCCCCAACGGCTGGATCACGCGGAGGCGCGAAGACGCGGAGAACACACCGCTCCTCCTGCTTTTCTCCGCGTCCTCCGCGTCTCCGCGTGAGGCCCGTTTTCGGTTTGATCGACGATGCGGGGATCGCCACGCTCGCATCTCCCGCATCTATGGAAACAAGTGGAGCAGGACGCGTCAGAATGCGGCCGGGCCGGCGCATTCAGTAGATGGAAGGGCTTCCCCTGGCAACATCCACAGCCGGAGCACCGCATGACCCCTCGCATCGCCACCCTCCTCGCGCTCCTGCTCCTCCTTCCCGCCGCCGCAGCAGCGCAGACGGTCTGCGGCACCTTCGTGGACCACGCCACCGGCGAGCCCGTGGCGGGCGGCCGCGTCGTCCTCCGGGACGCCGACGGGCACGAGGCGGCGTCCGGCCACACCGACGCGTCCGGCGCGTACGAGCTTCGGGCGGGCGCGGACGGCACGTACACGCTGCGGGGCGAGCGCATCGGCTTCGCGCCCACCACGTCGCCGCCGCTGTCGCTGGCCGCGGGGCGCGTCACCGAGTACCGGCTGGTGGCGGGCACCCAGCGCGTGATGCTGGACGCCATCACCGCCCGGTCCGAGGGCTCGCGCTGCGTGGTGCGGCCCGGAGCGGGCATGCAGGCCGCCGTGCTGTGGGAAGAGGCGCGCAAGGCGCTCCAGAACGCACGGGCCACCAGCGAGACCGGCACGTACCGCTACACCGCCCAGCACTTCCGCACCGAGCTGGACGCCCACACCCGCGTGGTGCGCCACGCCGTCATCGACACCCTCACCGGGCAGCACGGCGACCCGTTCGTCACCCTGCCCGTGGCCCGCCTCGCCGCCGAGGGCTACGTGCACTCCGCCGGCGACACGCTCATCTTCTACGCGCCCGACGCGGCTGCGCTGCTCTCGCCCACCTTCCTGGACCAGCACTGCTTCCGCCTCCAGGACCCGCCCCCCGGCCGCGAGGGGCAGATCGGCCTGGCGTTCGAGCCCACCCGCGAGCGGCGGCTGCCGGACGTGCGCGGCACGCTTTGGCTGGACCGGCGCACGGCCGAGCTGCGGAAGCTGGAGTACCAGTACACGGGCGTGGGCGTCCGCCGCCCGTCGGACGAGGCGGGCGGGTCGATGGAGTTCCGCCGGCTGCCCGCGGGGACGTGGATCATCAGCCGCTGGCGCATCCGCATGCCCGTGCTAACGGCCGAGCGGCTGAAGTTCAGCGAGCGCCACACCATCGGCGGCGAGGGGCTGCGGGAGCGCACCCGCACCGAGACGGTCGCCTTCCTGGCCGAGGACGGCGGCGAGGTGACCGCGCTCTTCACCCGCTTCGGGCAGCCCGTGGCGATGGAGGGCGGAGCGCGCGCGGCCGGCGCCCGCCTCTCCGGCACCGTCTTCGACAGCACCCGCGCCGCCCCGCTCGCCGGCGCCACCGTGCGCGCGGAAGGCACGGCGTACGCCGCCAGCACCGACGCCGCCGGGCGCTACGAGATGCCGGAGCTGCCGGACGGCACGTACTCGCTCACCTTCAGCGGCCCCCGGCTGGACACGCTTCGGTACGCGCCGCTCCCGGTGCGCGTGACCGTCGCCGGCAGGACGGCGGTGCGCCAGGATCTCGCGATTCCGTCCATGCCGCGACTGCTGGCCGTGGGCTGCGGCGACAGCGCGGCGATCGGCGGGACGCTCGTCGGCCTGGTCCGCGGCGACTCCGCCGCGCCGGTGGTGGGCGCGAGCGTCACCGCCACCTGGCCCGGCGGCGAGCGCGTGGCGGAGTCCGACTACCGCGGCATCTACCGGCTGTGCGGCGGCCCCGTCGGCGTTCCCCTCGGCCTGCGGATGACGGCGCAGGGCGTGTCGATGGCGGTGGCGGACGTGCGGCTGGCGCAGGGCGCGCCGGTGCAGCAGGACTTCGCGCTTCCGCCGCGGCTGGCGGCTACGGACGGAGCGTCCGGGCGGACGGCGGGCGCCGCGGGGCTGCCGCTGCACGGGCGCGTGGTCGCCTCCGCCACGGGCCGGCCGGTCGCCGGCGCCACGGTGCGGCTGGGCTCCGCGCTCGCGCCGCGCACCACCGACGCGGCGGGCGGCTTCGTCTTCCCCCGCGTTCCAGCAGGCACGTACGCCGTAACCGTGGCGCATTCGGACTTCGGGCAGCGGACGGTGACGGCGGCCATCGGCGACGACGGGCCGGAGCTGGAGCTGCGCCTGCCCGCCCGCGGCGACGGCGGCTCGCTGGTGGCCGTGCTCCGCAGCCCCGTGCGCCTGGCCGCCGTACACGCCACCGCGCGGCGCGGCAGCCTGGAGTCCGTGGGCTTCGTCGCGCGGCAGCGCCAGGGCGCGGGCGTCTTCATCACGCCCGAGAAGGTGGACCAGTACCGGGGCTCGCCGCTCAGCAGCCTTCTGCGCACCGTGCCGGGCGTCCGCGTCATCGAGTACCAGCCCCCGCCGCGCCGCATCAAGGCGTACACGCCGCCCAAGGAGCACCGCGTTCAGCCCACGCGCGGCGGCGAGGGAATGCGGCTGGGCTGCTTCATGTCCGTGTACCTGGACGGCGTGGAGGTGCAGAGCGGGTCCCCGTACGAGGGCAACGACATCGACGCCAACATCCTCACCGGCATCAAGGCCGTGGAGGTGTACCGCGGCCTCTCCGAGATCCCGCCGGAGTACCGCGGCTCGCGCTGCGGCGTGATCCTCCTCTGGAGCCGCGACGCCGAGGACCATTCCAGGCCCGTGAACTGACGCCTTCGCCTTTTCCGGAGATGTACGAGAGACGGGCTCCCCGCCACACGCGGAGAGCCCGTCGTTCATCCGCCCCGCCGGGCGATTCGGAAGATGCGGGGCCTCCTCCGATCTCCCGATTCCATCTCGGAAGAGGGACGATGATCGAAGGGAGGCGAGGTCCGATGGGGCACGGTCGCGGCCGGCCTCGATCGGAGGAGGCACATCATCCAACGCATGCTGGCGGGAAGGGATTCGATGAGCCGGCCTCATGCGAGCGCGCCGGAAGATGCGCGGCGCCGCGCCGGATCGCATGGGCGGATTGCGAGCGGGGGGCAGAAAGGTGTTGCGTCCACGCTCTCTAACGGGCAAATTGTTGGTCCTGCCCGCCCTTTCCCGAATCCGCCGACAAGCCCCCGTGCCCAAGCGCTCCACCGTGCAGTCACGCGCCGCCGGCGTAGGCGTCGCCGTGCCGCTCCTGCCCGCCTCGCCCGCCGACGCGGACCTGGCCGCCGCGCTCGACGCGGTGCCGCTGGGCCTGGTGCTCACGCGCGCCGACGGCACCGTGCGCGCCGTGAACCGCGGCTTCCGCGAGCTGTGGCCCGGCGCCCAGGCGGCCGAAGGCGACGGCATAGAGGTGCTGCTGCGCTCGCTCTCCGGCGCCGCGGCCGACGCGGGCGGCATGCTGCGCCGCGCCACCGAGATCTTCGCGCACCCCGAGGCGGGCACCAGCGACCGCGTGCGCCTGCGCGACGGCCGCATGCTGCGCTGCGAGTCGCGCCCGCAGCTGGCCGGCGGGCGGGTGGACGGACGCGTGTGGACCTTCACCGACGTCACCGCGGACGCCGCCGGCGGCTCCGAGCCCGGTGCGGCCGAGGAGCACGGGCTGGCGCTGTGGGGCGCGCGCGCCGCCTTCTGGGAGCTGGACCTGGACACCGACGCCGTGCGCGTCTCGCCCGAGGCCGCCGCGCTGCTCGGCTCCGCCGCGCCCGCGCCCGCCGAGGCGTTCGCCGCATGGCTGGAGCGACTGGCCCCGCGCAGCTGCGAGCCCGTGCGCGGCCAGATCCGCGCCCATGCCGACGGGCGCACGCCCGCCTTCGAGTGCACGCTGCGCCTGGACGGCGAGGCCGGCACCGTGCGGTGGATCGGCCTGCGCGCCACCGCCGTCCCCCGGCCGGAAGGCGTGGCCACCCGGCTGGTGGGCACGCTCAGCGACGTGACCGCCCGGCAGTGCGAGGAAGAGCGCCTGCGCCGTGGCGGCCTGCACGACGCCATGACCGACCTCGCCAACCGCACCCTGTTCGAGGAGCGTGTGCGCCAGTCCGTGCTGCGCTGCCGGCGGAACGGGGCGCGCCTGGCGGTGCTGGCGCTGGACTTCGACCGGCTCAAGGCGGTGAACGCGGCCATGGGCCACGCCGTGGGCGACGAGGTGCTGCGCACCGTAGCCGGCCGCCTCCGGCAGGTGCTGCGGGCCAGCGACACCGCCGCGCGCATGGGCGGCGACGAGTTCATGGTGCTGCTCGAGGACGTGCAGGACGCCGGCGACGCCATGCGCGTGGCCGGCCGCATCCAGGCCGAGGTCGCCGCCCCCGTGCGCGTACGCGAGTGGACCGTGACGCCCACCTTCTCCATCGGCATCGCCACCAACACGCCCGCCGGCATCGAGCCCGACGACCTCCTGCGCAACGCCGAGTCCGCCGCCTACCGCGCCAAGCGCCGCGGCCCCGGCCGCGTGGAGACCTTCGATCCGCAGATGCAGGCGCGGATGGCCACCCGGCTGCAGCTGGAGGCCGACCTTCGCCGCGCCATCGAGCACGACGAGCTGGCGCTGGCCTTCCAGCCCGTAGTCTCGCTCGCGAGCGGCGCGCTGGCGGGCTTCGAGGCGCTGGTGCGCTGGGAGCACCCGGAGCGCGGCACCCTGGCTCCGGACGAGTTCATCCCCCTGGCCGAGGAGACGGGCCTGATCGTGCCGCTGGGCGCCCGCGTGCTGCGCATGGCCTGCGCGCAGGTGGCCGAGTGGCAGCAGCGCTTCCCCGTCTTCCCGCCGCTCACGGTGTCCGTCAACGTCTCGGCCAAGCAGTTCGCCGCGCCCGGGCTGGTGGACGAGGTCGCGGCCGTGCTCGCGGAGACGGGCGTGCCCCCGGGCTGCGTGAACCTGGAGATCACCGAGAGCGTGCTGGCGCAGAACGTGGAGTCGGTCGCGCAGTCGCTCAAGGGCCTGCGCGACCTGGGCGTGCGCATCTCCATGGACGACTTCGGGACCGGGTACTCGTCGCTCAGCTACCTGCACCAGTTCCCCATCGACACGCTCAAGATCGACCGCTCGTTCGTGAGCCGCCTGGGCCCGCGCTCGCGCGCCGCCACCATCGTGGGCAGCATCGTGGCGCTGGCCAACAGCCTGGGCATCAACACCGTCGCCGAGGGCGTGGAGACGCCCGAGCAGCGCGAGCAGCTTCTCAAGTACGGCTGCGTGCTGGGCCAGGGCTTCCTCTTCGCCCGCCCCCTCGCCCCCTCCGATGCCGCCGGCTGGATCTACCGCTGGCTCATCGCCGGCGCCTCCGCCCCGCAGCTCTGACGCGAAGAACGTTCGCCGCCCTCGCGCAGACGTTTACACCGCAAGATGGACAGAGACGTCGCAATCCGTTGTCGAGCGGCACATTAGATGCTTGGTGCAATCGGCTGCAGGGGTGGCATCGAACCCTCGTTTATTGAGGACCTATGGTAGATTGGTGGAATACGTTCTTCGTGAACGTAGCATCCTCGCTGGTTTCCAGGATGGCGGAAGGCGGTTACCGCGCCCTTCGCCGCTATTGGGATGAAAAAAAATTTTGGCTACAGGTATTCTACCGTTTAAAAAGGTCGCTTACCTTGACAACATAAGAATCACATGGGAACCGTTGGAAAGCGTCTTAATCCTTAATCGAAATCGTCTGTTGAACCGCTGAGTTCGTAAGAAGAACACACCTTCAATTCACGGATTGTATTCACGCTTCAGTAGGTATATGAGCGTTCGCGGCGATAGCTTCAGGTCGCCGGCAGAGTCTCGAAGCAGCAACAGGCTCCCAGCGCTTCCGCCGGGAGCCTGCTTCGTGTAGGAAACCTTCGCGCCGGCTCACCCGAGCTCTTCCACGCGCTTCTGGAAGGCGGCGAGCAGGGCCTGGTCGATCTCGCGGAGATCGTCGGTGTTGATCGTGGTGTCCTGCGTGAGGAACTCGAAGCGGTACTTGGGCGCGGTGCCCTCGCGAAAGTTGAAGAGCTTCCCTTTCCGCTCCTGCTTGTAGTAGACCGAGAACACCGTCTTGTAGTCCATCGGCCGAAGGTGTGCGAGCTTGCCGTACATCTCCTCGTCCGGGCCGATGAGGAACGGAAGGCGGACGCGGACGTAGTCGTAGACCGCCAACTCCGTCTCCGTAGTCACCACGCCCGCGTCGTTGCCGTTCATCACCACGGGCGGCATCTCGGGCTGCGGAATCTCGGGAACCACCTGCGTCTGCTGCTCGGGGCGCAGGCGCACGACGTCTTCGCGGTCGGCGAAACCCACACGCTCCAGGATCTTCTTGTCCAGCACCTGCTGGATGGCCGCCGTGACGATGGGAAAATGCTCCTCCACCAGCCGCGTGGTGCGCCGTCCGTCGATGTTCGCGAGGTCCATCAGCACGCGCACCAGCCGCTCGTCGGGCTTCTCGAAGTTCCGCCGGAGCGCGTCGACGTACGCGGCCATGTAGATCTTCCGCTTCGCGTCGGCGCCGACGTCGGCCGGGTCGAAGGTGCCGCGGCGCAGCTTCAGAAGCGCGTCCAGCGCCTGCTCGGCCACCTGGTCGCGCGCGATCTCGGAGAGGTCGATGACGACGAACGGCTCGTCGTCCATCATGTTCTCGAGGTTCGTGTCGGTGAAGAGCTGGTACACCAGGCCGTCCGTCAGCACGCCCAGCTTCACCGTGGGCACCGCGTTGAAGTAGCCCTTCAGCTCACCGCGGTTCGCATCCACCAGCGTGCCGACCTTCTTGCACTCCACCGCGATCACCGGGTCCTTGTTCAGGCAGATCGCGTAGTCGACCCGGTTCTTGAACTTGTCCGAGAACGACGCGTGGGCCTCGGGGATGATCTCGTCCGGGTCCAGCGGGTCGTACCCGAGAAGCTGGAAGAACGGGAGGATGAGGTACTGCTGCGTCGCCGCCTCGCTGAACGCCCTCCCGGCCCGTTCCAGCGCGGTCAGTGCGTGCGCGTTGAGCCGCGCCCGGAATTCTTCGCTCATCGTGGCCGTGGTGTAGGAGGGCTCGCGCAGATCGCCGAGACGGCGGCGACCAGAACACTTGTCGGCCGCCAGCGTACGATTTCACCCGCCACGCTCCCGCGACACGTGTTAATCCGATCCAACGACGAAACAGGCTCCCAGCATCATGCCGGGAGCCTGCTTCTTATTGAGACCGAATGCTCATGCAGAACACGTCCCCCGCAGCTTCGAGGTCGATCACCCGAACCAAGCCCCGAATGCCCCCTAACGCACCATCCCCCAAGCAGTTCTCCCCTCTCCCGCTTGCGGGGGAGGGGCCGGGGGAGGGGGCACCTTTCCGCCGCGACACCCTCCCCGCAACCGCTTCACATCCCCGAAACCGCACCGACCAGCCGCCGCTAGTTCACCGCCCCAGGGTTCTCGATCAGGTGCAGCCAGGTGAGGCTGGTCTGCGTCTCCAGAGCCTTCAGCGAGAATTCGTAGGCGCCGGGAACGGGGAAGACCACGCCGTTCAGCTCCATCACCACGCGCGTCTGCGGCGGGCCGGCGAAGGCGGGGCCGTCGGACACCGTGCTCTGGCCGTTGATGGTGCCCACCGGGCTCCCCGACGGGTCCAGCAGGTCGATGGCGAAGGGGATGTCGCCGCGCTCGCCCTCGGCCCACTCCATCACCACGATGAGCGTCATGGTGTCCTGCTGCGCCGGGAAGCCGGGCGCGTACAGCTGCGTGAACACGCCGTGCACGTCCAGCCGGCCGTCCTGCCGCTCGTTGGCGTTCTCGCACAGCATCGAATAGAGGACCTTCACGTCGTCTCCGGGTTCGGGATGGTGGAATCTGGGGAATCGCCCGCCGTCCAGCCCAGGCGCACGCGCACCGCCTCGGCGTGGCCGAACAGGCCCTCGGCCTCGGCCAGGCGCACCACGTGGGGCGCGTCGCGGCGCAGGCGGGCCTCGCTGAGGCCGATCAGGCTGGTGCGCTTCAGGAAGTCGTACACGCCCAGCGGCGAGGCGAAGCGCGCGCTGCCGCCGGTGGGCAGCACGTGGTTGGGCCCCGCGAAGTAGTCGCCCATGGGCTCGGGCGAGTGGCTGCCCAGGAAGATGGCGCCCGCGTTGCGGATGCGCCCCGCCAGCGCCAGCGGCTCGGCCACCAGCAGCTCCAGGTGCTCCGGCGCGCGCAGGTCCGCCGCCGCCGCGGCTGCGTCCAGGTCCGGCACGATCACGATGGCGCCGTTGGCCTCCAGGGCGGCCCGCGCCACGTCGCGCCGCGGGTTGCGGGCGAGCAGCCGCTCGATCTCCCACGGCACCGTCTCCGCCAGCTCGGGCGAGGGGGTGACCAGCCAGGCGATGGCGTCCGGGTCGTGCTCCGCCTGGCCGATGAGGTCCGCGGCCACGTGCACCGGGTCGGCGGTATCGTCGGCGATCACCAGGATCTCGCTGGGCCCGGCCACCATGTCGATGTCCACGCGCCCGAACACCTGCCGCTTCGCCTCGGCCACCCACTTGTTGCCGGGGCCAACGATCTTGTCCACCCGCTCGATGCTCTGCGTGCCGAACGCCAGCGCCGCCACCGCCTGCGCCCCGCCGATGCGGATCACTTCGGTTACGCCGGCCACGTACGCCGCCGCCAGCACCACGGGCACGATCTCGCCGCGCGGCGTGGGCGTGACCATCACGATCTCGTCCACCCCCGCGACCGAGGCGGGGATCGCGTTCATCAGCACGGAAGACGGGTAGGCCGCACGCCCGCCGGGCACGTAGATGCCCACGCGGCGCAGCGGCATCACGCGCTGGCCCAGCAGCGAACCGTCCGCGTGCAGGTCCGTGAAGCCGTGCTCGCGCTGGCGCTCGTGGAAGTCGCGGATGCTGGCCGCCGCCGCCCGCAGCGAATCCAGCAGCGCGGGGGCGATCGATGTTGCCGCGGCCGCGAGCTCGTCCTCGCCGATGCGGAGGTCGGCCATGCGCTCCACGTCCACGCCGTCGTACAGGCGCGTGTACTCCTCCACCGCCGCGTCGCCGCGCTCCGCCACGTTGCGCAGGATGTGCGCGACCGCCTCCCGCAGCTCCGGATCGTCCGTCGACGCCTCTGCCGCCATCGCCCGCAGCTCGTCGAACGGCGGCGCGCACCGCAGCGTACGAATCGTCAGCACCGCTGCCCGCCTCTCGCCCGGGATGCACGTTCGGACGCGCCGTCCGTCCTCCCCGCATCCCCGGTGTCGTGTTCGGTAGATGTGGATCCGCCAGATGCGGATTCCGCAGATCCAGCCCGGCTCGCATCCACCTCGCCCGAACCTCTCTCCGCCGATGCGAAACGTCCCGCGCCCCCATCCCCCGACGCCGGTCCGGCAGATGCAGACTGCGGCGCATCAACATCTCCCGAAGTGCGTTCGGTAGATGCGGAACGCCGCGCATCCCGCTCGCCCGACGCGTTCTCGGCGGATGCGACTTCTTGCGACGACAGCGCGGACGCGGGCAGATGCGCATCTTCCGATTGCCCGCCGTTGGTAGAGGCCGAAGACGCGGCGGAATCTGCGGATGCGGCGGCTTCGACGGCGGCGGCGAGCTGCCCGATGAGGCGCTGGTGCTCCTCCAGCCGCAGCTTGTGGCTGGCGCGGTTCACGATGAGCCGCGCGGACGAGGCGGAGACCTCTTCGACCACGACCAGGCCGTTCTCGGCCAGCGTGCGGCCCGTCTGCACCAGGTCCACGATCCAGTGCGCCAGCCCCAGCAGCGGCGCGATCTCTACCGATCCGGAGATGTGGATCAGCTCCACCTGCATGCCCTTGCGCGCGAAGAAGGCGCGGGCCGATTCCACGTACTTCGTCGCCACGCGCGGCGTCTCACCGCCGGGCAGGTGCGGGTACGGCGCGCCCGCGGGAGCAGCCACGGCCAGCCCGCACGGCCCGAAGCGCAGGTCCAGCGGGCGCAGCACGTCCGGCCCGCGTTCCACCAGCACGTCCAGCCCCACCACGCCCGCGTCGGCCACGCCGGACTCCACGTACACCGGCACGTCGATGTTCTTCACCGGCAGGAACTCGAACCGCCCGTCGATGGACGGCAGGATCAGGCGCCGCGACTCGCGCACCGCCGGGTCGATGGTCGATTCCAGCGCGGCGAACAGGCGCAGCGCCTCGTCCATCATCCGCCCCTTCGGCAGGGCGATTCGCAGCGGGCCGCGGCTCACGCCTCACCGTCCGCGAGCAGGTCGGCCAGCGCGTCCGTCTCCAGCGCGAAGCCCACGGCCGGGCGGTCCGCGCCGTACAGCGCCAGCAGCGCGTCGTACCGCCCGCCGAAGCCCACCGCGCGGCCTACGCCCGCCACGAACACCTCGAACTGGATGCCCGTGTAGTAGCCCAGCCCGCGGATCTCGCCCAGGTCGTACACCACGTGCTCGCGCTCCTCGGGCGTGAGCAGCGCGTCCACGGCCCGCAGCCGCTCGATCGCCTCCTCAGCCTCGCCGCCGGACGCGAGCGACCGCGCCCGCAGCAGCACCTCGCCGCGGCCGATCAGCTCCGGCAGCTCCACCAGCGCGCGCGCCACGGCCGCGGGCGCGCCCAGCCGCCGTGCGCCATCCGCTAGCGCCGCGCGGTCGCGCAGGTCGATGGCCGTGCGCAGCGCCTCCGCCGCCTCGGGGTTAAGCCCTGCCAGCAGCGGCCGCACGAAGCGGATGTCGCCCAGGTTGATCTGGAAGTCGCGGATGCTCAGCGCCTTGAGCGTGCCGATGGCCATCCGCAGCATCTCCACGTCCGCCTCGGGCCCCGGCGCGCCGATCAGCTCCGCGCCGAGCTGGAAGAGCTCGCGCCGCCGCCCGCCGCCCTCGGCCTCCTGCCGGTACACCTTCCCCGCGTAGCACAGCCGCAGCGGCAGCGGCGCCCCCGCGAGCCGCGTCGCCACCACGCGCGCGATGGCGCTGGTGAAGTCCGCCCGCAGCGCCACGAGCCGCCCGTCGCGGTCCACGAAGCGGATGAGGCGCGCGCCCAGGCCGGGACCGGCGCTGCGCGTGAACACCTCTTCGTACTCGAACGTGGGCGGGATCACCTCGTCGTATCCATGCCCTTCCGCCAGGGCGAACCACGCGGCCTGCACGCGGCGGCGGCGGCGTACGTCCCCCGCCAGCAGGTCCTGCGACCCGGGCGGCACGAGCGACAAAGGGCTGGTCGGCATGGGCGGGAAGATACCGGCAACCCTCGCAGGGGGGCAACGGCGGGCCCCCTCCCCGGGCTCGCCTAGGCTCGCCCGACCCTCCCCCAAAACTGCCTGGGGGAGGGTAAGATGGCATCTCCGCGATCCCGCACCTGCCGAGCAGGCGGGGGTGGGTCCAACCTTGCCCGCCGTGAGGCTACCGCGCACAATTCCGCCGTGCAGAACGGTGCGGCCACTCGCACGGCGATGCAGTTGTAGAGGTGCGATTTATCGCATCCGGAACGCCTCGCCCGCGACCGACTTGTCGTCCCGCGCTCGTGCCGGACGACGACTCTCTATAGATGCAACGGCTTCGGGCATCTTCGGGCGACTCAGTCCGCCTCGAGAACGACTCACCTCATCCGACAAGGCAGGCGCAGATCACACGCGAACCCGTGGTGCTGAGCTGGAGCGGAGGGAAGGACAGCGCGCTCGCACTCGCCCGGCTGCTGGACGACGATGCGCTGCAGGTCGTTGGCCTGCTGACGACGGTGACGGCGGGGTACGACCGCGTGAGCATCCACGGCGTGCGGCGTACGCTGCTGCACGCCCAGGCGGATGCACTCGGCCTGCCGCTTCACAAGGCGACGCTCCAGCCCGCCAGCTCCAACGCCGCCTACGAGTTCGCCATGGCCGACGCCCTCGCCGAGGTCCGCCGCCGCACGCCCGAAGTCCGCCGCCTCGCCTTCGGCGACATCTTCCTGGCCGACGTGCGGGAGTACCGGGAGAAGCTGGTGGATACGCTCGGCTTCGGTGCGATCTTCCCGCTATGGGACGAGCCCTCGCGCGCCCTGGCGGACGAGGTGCTGGCGTGCGGGATCGCGGCGCGCCTCGTGTGCGTGGACACGCACGCGCTCTCGGCCGCGTTGGCGGGCCGCGTGTACGACCGAGCCCTCCTCGCCGACCTCCCGGCCGACGCGGACCCGTGCGGCGAGCGCGGCGAGTTCCACACATTCGTCTCCGACGGCCCCGGCTTCCGCGCGCCCGTTGCCTACACCGTCGGCGAGACCGTCCTGCGCGAGAACCGCTTCGCCTACTGCGATCTGCTGCCCGTCGGCGCCCGAGAAGTTGCCGCGCCGCCGGAGTCCGCCACCTCGTAGCTTACCCGCTCCGGTGTGCTTCGCGTCCAAGACGTCTTCCTCGGCCGAATGAGATTGCGGGTTGCATCGAATCCTCGGAAAGGGACGCGGGACCGCTCAGGACGCCGAGCACCTGGCGATCCCGACGTTCCGGGGTTTGCGGCAAGTGGTTGGCTCCCAGCGCGTTGCGGCGTTAGGTTGACTGTGGCCCTGCGCGTACGCGCCCGCGCCGGCCGGGAAGCTTTCCGGCGGTCATCCCGACGCGGGCGATGCCACGATGCGAATCTTCCGGACCCTGCTGGCGTTCATGGCCGGCGCCGTGTCCATGCTTGTGGCGCTGATCGCCACCGGCTGGGCCGCACCAGCCACCCTGCACCGGATGCAGGCAGTCGCGCTGCCGTCTGCGTTCTCGCCCGCCGCTGCTGTCGTCCCGTCCGCGCCAGCGCCGCCCGCCGCAGCCGCGTCAGCCGTGCAGGCGGCCGGGTCTCCCTCCGCGCCCCCGGCCGAGGTGCCGTTCGTGCGCGTGGCGCAGGCGGACCTGCCCACAGCGAAGATGCCGGTTGGCGCGCCGGCCGCCGCAGCGGCGCCCACGACCGTCGTGCCCGCGCTCCAGCGGCTCTTGATCCCCGTGCAGGGCGTGAAGGCGGCGAGCCTGGTGGACACGTACCAGCAGGCGCGCGGCCAGGGCCGGCGGCACGACGCCATCGACATCGTGGCCCCGCGTGGCACCCCCGTCCTCGCCTCGTCCGACGGAGTGGTGATGAAGCTGTTCGACAGCGTGCGCGGGGGCACCGCGCTGTACGAGCTGGCGCCCGACGGGCGCACCATCTACTACTACGCGCACCTGGACCGCTACGCGCCCGGCATGGCGGAGGGCCGCGCACTGCACCGCGGCGAGGTGCTGGGCTTCGTGGGCAACACGGGCGACGCGGGTCCGGGCAACTACCACCTCCACTTCGAGGTGTCGACCACGACAGACCCGCGCAAATACTGGGGCGGCGTACCGCAGAACCCCTATCCGCTGCTGCGGTAACGACGCGGGCTTCCGGCGTCGTCAGGACGCCGAGTATGCCGCGGATGCCGAGGATGCCGAGGATGTTCCAGACACCGGGGGTGCGGCCAATGAGCCGCACCCCCGATCCTCTTCACCTGCGGGTCATTACGGCGGTCCATCCACCGACCCGCATTCCATGCTCTTCATTTTCCGGCCCGGCGCGGCGTCAGTACACCCGCTCCACCACGCCGTCGTAGATGCGCACCTTCGTCCCGTCGAAGCGGGTGAAGGCGAAGAACGCGTCGTCCTCGTTGAAGCCGATGCTCTGTTCCTGGAGCAGCGCGATGGCGATCTGCTCGCCCAGCAGCAGCGACTCGGTGTGGTCACTGCGCCAGTGCACGCCGCCCGCGTTGCGGAAGAGCGAGATGTTGCTCGCCATCTTGTTGATCTCGCCGCCCAGCGTCATCGACGTCGAATCCGGGCCCAGGTACGGCACCAGCGTCGTGCCGGCGGAATTCGCCTGGAGCGGGTTCTTGATCGGGGTGTTCTCGTCGAAGAGCGCCTTGAGGATCGTCGCCATCGCGCCGGAGCCGGTGGCGTGGCCCGCGCCGTACGCGGGGTGGCACGGCGCGCCCTCGGGGAAAGCCTGCGGCAGCAGCGCGTTGGGGTAACGCTTCCCCGCCCCGAAGTACGCCGACAGCCCGCCGCTCTGGAGCGACGTGGTGATGCTGGAGTCGATGGGGTACGCGCGCGTGCCCGCCAGCTTCACGTACGTCCTCCCGCCGAACTCCTCCGGCCGCAGGCGCCGGTGCACGCCCCACTTCTGCCACCAGACCGCCCGCAGCGCGCGCCCCAGCACCTCCGGAATAAGCTGGAGGAAGTGCGGCGCGCCGAAGGTGGCGAATCCCTTCTGCGTCTT
>DASRQW010000293.1 GCA_035696245.1 Longimicrobiaceae bacterium
TCCACCATCTGGAACAGCTCCAGCGGAGTGTCGTTTCGCCCGAGCATCGCTCTACGCAGAAGAGGAGTTCACCAGTAGATTCGCTCCCTCAATCTACCGCTTCACACCCTGAGGCGCAGCGTTTTTCAACAGACTTCTAGAGCTATCGTGCAGGATAGCCACCCCTCCTGGCGGCCCTTCTCTCCCATCTCTCGCACCTCATCCCTTTTCAGTCGTGGCGGCGTGCGCCGCGCCGGAAACCACTCGGTTCCGGCTCCGAGACCCATACCCTGGAACCCATGTCCGCGACTCTCGAGAAGGCGCGCGCCAGCGAAGCCGCATCCGCCGGCCCGGCGGCGGGCCGCAAGGTACGCGTGGACGCGGTGGACCTGCTGCGCGGCATCGTGATGGTGCTGATGCTGCTGGACCACACGCGCGAGTTCGTGCACCGCGACGCGCCGCTCTTCGACGCGGCCGATCTCGCTCGCACCACCGTCCCGCTCTTCCTCACCCGCTGGGTCACGCACTTCTGCGCGCCCATCTTCGTCCTGCTGGCGGGCACGGGCGCGTCGCTGCAGCTCCAGCGCGGCAAGACGCCGGCCGAGCTCTCCCGGTTCCTGGTCACCCGCGGGCTCTGGCTCGTCGTGCTGGAGTTCACGGTGGTGCGCTTCAGCGTCGCGTTCGACCTGGACTACGCGGCGTTTCCGGGCATGATGCAGGTGATCTGGGCAATCGGCGTCTCCATGATCGTCCTCGCCGCGTTCGTGCGCTTCCCGGCGCGGGTGGCGGGTACGGCGGGCGTGGCGATCCTCCTCCTGCACAACCTCCTGGACCGCTTCCCGGTGCAGGGCTCTGCGCCGGTAGGTACGGGGCCGGCCGCGCTGCCGGCGCTCTGGATGGTGCTGCACCAGCCGGGCTTCATCCACGTGCTCGGCGCCCCGATGCTGGTGGCGTATCCTCTCCTGCCGTGGCTGGGGGTGATGCTGGCGGGCTACGCGCTGGGCTTCGTCTACTCGTGGGAGCCGGAACGGCGCAGGCGCTTCCTCGTGCGTCTGGGTCTGGCGGTCGTGGCCGGGTTCGTCCTGCTCCGCGCCAGCAACCTGTACGGCAACCCCTCGCCGTGGGCGACGCAGAAGAGCGCGGCGTTCACCGTGCTCTCGTTCCTGAACAACAGCAAGTACCCCCCGTCGCTCCTCTATCTGATGATGACGCTGGGGCCGGCGCTGCTGGCGCTCGCATGGATGGAGCGCGCGCGGCTGGGCGCCGTGGGGCGGGCGTTCCTGACATTCGGGCGCGTGCCGATGTTCTTCTACCTGCTCCAGTGGTTCCTGGCGCACTCCATCGGACTCGGCTTCGCACTGCTCGCCGGGAAGCCCATCGGGCACCTCTTCAGCTTCCCCGGCGGCACGCCGCCGCAGCCGGGAGCGGGGTTCGGGCTGGGGATGGTCTACGTCGCGTGGGCGCTGGGCGTGCTGATCGCGTACCCGCTCTGCCGCTGGTTCGCGGGCGTGAAGCGGAGGCGCACGGACTGGTGGCTGAGCTACATCTGACCGAACCGGAAACAGACGGCGCCCATCATGCAACGCGCCGGGGCCCGCGGGCGCCGGCGCGCTTTACATGCGGAATCGCGGACCCGAAAATTCCCGTCATCGACACCAGGACGAGTCCGGTGCTCCCGAACGGGGCGGAGCCTCCGGATGAATGGGTGGACTGAGAACGGTTCGAGACGGCGAACTGATAGCGTTAGGCCGCACGGCGTACATCCAAGCTGCCGTTTCTTCCGATGGCGGAAGGCAAGGGCAAGGCCTCGCGACGCTCCAGCCGACGCGTCGTTACCGGCTGCCTGTGGCAGCCATTGTCCGCCTCGGACGCGGCTGACAGTCCATTACAACGATCCCGTATCGTGCGGCTTCTTGACGAAGCCAGAAGTGCGTTGCAATCTTTTCGCGACCTCGCGTGCTGTTTCCGCTTCAGTCGGAGGTGTTGGATGTTCACCACCAAGCTGGAGTTGGACGTTGAGGCGCTGCGCGTGGAGACCACGCGCTGGAGGTCGGCTTCGTGCCGGAATGCGGCCGCGTTGGTCGTCTGGTACACGGTCTGGCCGCCTCGCCTGCCCAGCCCGCCACAACCGGCACCGAGTGCATCGCCTGACGCACGGAAGATCTACCGCGTTTGGTTCGAGGGAGACGGCAGGAAAGCCGCCCCCTTGTGAGTTCAGGAGGATTCGTTCGGAGGCCCAGGCGGGATGTTGACAAAACCTAACGATAGGTTTATAACTCAAGTGCCGACCATTCATAGGGAGGACGGGTTCGCGTTCCGAATCTACACCGACGATCATCGTCCGCCGCACGTCCACGCGCTCAAGGCGGGAGAGTTCGCCAAGATCGGGATTGGCGATTCAGCCAATTCAGCCGTGGTCCTCGATCCCGGAACGCTCGGTGGGCGAGATCTGGTGCGGGCCGTCAGGATCGTGGACGAGAGATGGACCGAATTTCTGCTGAGATGGAGTGAGATTCATGGCTAGAAAGCCGCTGACCGACCAGGAGATCCTGGCACCCGCGCCCCGCGCCAAGGCCGAGGCTCGCGCCGCCGCCGCCGCGGAGCCCCGTGCCGTCTCCGCGAGCTACGACGCTGAGCGGGACCGTATCGTGGTGGAGCTGCGGAACGGCAGCAGTTTTGCGTTCCCGCGCGCCGAGGGTGCCGGGCTGGCCGGCGCGACGGCCGAGCAGCTCGCGGCTGTCGAGGTCGAGTCGGATGGGGAGGGACTTCACTGGGAGGAGTTGGACGCGGACATCTCCGTTCCGGGCATCCTCTCTCGCTTGCTGAACGCGCGGGGGCTCGCCGCCCGCTACATGGGCCGCGCCACGAGCGAGGCGAAGGCCGCCGCGGTGCGGGAGAACGGCAAGAAAGGCGGCCGTCCGCGCAAGCTGTCCGCCGAGCCGGTCCACCCGGCGGCCAGTCGTCGCACCTCCAAGCACCGGACGCCGGCGGACACGCACTGACCTCTCTCGCCACGGCCGTACCGTCGTGCGGCGGGGGCACCGCCGAGGCTCGTGAGGGAACGGAGGAAGGCAAACGCCTCGTCAACGGAAGTCGTTGGCGAGGCGTTGCTCACGTTCCACGGGCTTGGAGCCGTGCTTCCGCGAGGGTCAGTGCAACAGAACGTACTTCAGCAGCGGCGCCGCATCGTGCTTGGCAGGTGAGGCGCGGAGCAGGCCGTCTGCGGCTCGCCGTAGCTACTTCAGCAGGCCGGAGCTCACCATCTCGCCAATGACACCGTCCACGATCACCTGGGCTCGCTTGGTGGAGTTCTCGTCGCTTCTCATCCAGTTGAGGTGCCGGCCGCGCGAGGTGGTGGACCACACGACACGTTGGGTCTTCGCGTCCTGCAGCGTCCACCGGAAGTCGTAGTAGTACCAGGAACCGGACTGCGTCGTCTGCATGGGGAAGATGATCAGCCGGTACGGGGCGGCGAAACGCCCCTCGTCCGCCGCGTTGCGTGCGATCACCTCGCGGACGGGAATGCGCTCGGTGCCGTGCACCCGCGCGAACTCGGCAGAGATGGGATCCTCGCTGAACCGGTGCTGCTCGCTCTCCACACCGTGGCTCCTCAGCGCGCTGGCGAGCTGTTGCTCGACCCCGCCGATCATTCGCGGACCCAGGTCGGCCGCGCGCAGGTCGAGGAACGAGTAGACGTACACGCTCGGCACGGAGACGGGCGGGCTGCCGGCCAGCGAAGTGGTGCCCACGAACTTCGGAGCCATCGCGCATCCCCCTGCCGCGAGGGTGAGCGACAGCGAGATCGCCGCCCGCACACCGCGGGCGAACGGCAGATGGCGGAGCTGCCGGGAATTGATCATGGTTTCTCCAGGAGTGCGGGATGAGAAGGCGGGTGGGTAGGTCGGCGTTCTGCGGTTCGAGCGCAGCCGTCTTCACGGCCGGGGAGCCGCGACACGAGGTGCCATGTGACGGCAGAACACCGGTGACGGTGTATGTGTCGCGGTGGGGAATGCTTGTCGGGCGGAACCGAGGGGCGATGGAGCGTGACGATCGAGACGGGGGCGCGGATGGGCGGATGGAGCGGGGGCCTCGTACAGCCGGTAATCTAGGCAGCGGCTTTTCAGGAGGCAATGATTTCGTGGTACCGTCGTGACGCTGGGTCTGCCTTGCCGCTGCACCGCACGTGATCTGCTAGGCGCGAACCCAGCCATGAGAAGGGACGGCGGTCTCCCGCGTGGATGAACGGCTCATCGGCGAGCGTCGGCCGATGGGGTTGTTATGACGACCGGTTCACTCGTATCCCCATTGCACGAACGCGAACGAGTCCGGCGTGAGGCGCGAGTCGCCGAAGAGGAGCGAGGTGTGCAGCCAATCCACCTGGAGCTTGCCGACCTCGTCCGCGGCGCCGGGGGCGGAGCGCTTGGTCTGCACGAAGGCGTACTGGCCGTCCTTCCACGCGAAGATGTCCCAACAGCCCGCGTACCGTTTCACGCTCTTGGACGCGATCTTCGCCAGCAGGCGCCGCGGCTCCTCCTCTTCGATGTTGCGGGTGCGCTGCTGGTCGCGCGGCACGTCGCTCCACTCCGTCAGGTACTTCCAGACCTCGCCCTTGGCGCTGTAGGTGCTCACCCAGCGCCCCTCCCACCCCTGCTTCTGGAGCAGCCGCAGAACCGCCAGCTCCGGCATCAGGTGCTCGCCGTCCATCTCCACCATCGCCCCGGCCTTCTTGCCGAAGTCGTCCACGAACGGCGCACCTTCCCACCTGGGGAAGCGCAGGTACATCCCCGCCACGTCCGAGACGATACGCCCGCTCAGCAGGTGGATGTTCGTCTTCAGCGGCACGCGGTAGCCGGTGCGCTCGGCGTGCGGGGCGAGCGCGTCCAGCACCGTCGTCGTGGTCTCTGCGGGCATCGGGGGAGCGTCTGGTCAGCAGGGCGGGGGAGGAGAGATTCGGGACGATGCGCGGGGCGGCCAAGGCGGCTCTTCGCGCATCGCCCCCGCCCAGCCGCAATTCGGATGCTCGCGCACGCGCAGGACGGCAGATGTGGAACCGCCGACCCCACATCTTCCGACGCTCGTGGATCCTGGCGCGGCGACATCGCGCGTCGTTCGATGAGAGCGTCGGCGGATCGTCCCCTTCCGATTCGGGCGATGTAGACGATCGGCCGCCCTGTGCGCCAGTGACTCGCGGGGGTGCTCGCGGGCGGGGGCGATGCGTGGCAGATTGTGCGGCTCGCGAGCCGATGCGTCCATTGCGAGGACGTCCGGCGATCCGGTCCGAGCAGAGCGGGGCAGATGAGCAACCCATACTTTCCGGTGCGGCGCGGGCTGTCCGTGCGGCGCTCCGGCATCCACGGCAGGGGCGTCTATGCGCGCATCCCCATCCCCGCCGGCACGCGCATCATCGAGTACCGCGGCGAGCGCATCACCGTGGCCGAGGCGGACGCGCGCTACCCGGACGACGGCCGCGGCGAGCACCACACCTTCCTCTTCGCCATCGACGACGACGTGGTGGTGGACGCCGCGTTCAAGGGCAACCTGGCGCGCTGGATCAACCACTCGTGCGCGCCCAACTGCGACGTGGTGATCGAGGACGGCCGCCTCTGGATCGAGAGCCTGCGCGACATCGCGCCCGGCGAGGAGCTGGCGTACGACTACAACTTCATCCTCCCCACGCGCCACACTGCCGCCGCCAAGCGGCGCTATCCCTGCGCGTGCGGAGCCGCGGAATGCCGCGGCACCATCCTCGGCAAGAAGCGCTGACCCGCGCTCCGACGTACGGATCGGCCTCCACGCGGGGACGTCGAACGAAGGATGCGAACGTTGGCGCCGGACATCGAGCGAGAGATGCACCGCTGTGCATCTCCTGAACTTCCAAGCAGTTGCGGAGGATGTGGCGCATCTTCCCGCTCGCCGTCCCGGGGCAGGTGGCGGGCGCTGCCTGACCCGGCGAACCGGGAGGCGCGAGGAGGGTATGGAGAGGCTCTGAATCGCCCGCCGTTGCAGGCTGCGCCTGGCCTGGAGCGGAACGCGGGGGTTGCCCCGCGGGGGAACGGCCGGTATATTCAGGGATCGATGCTGGCGGGCGCCGGGGCGGCGCACCGTGTTTCGAAGTGGGGAGCGGTTCGCCCCGCTTTTTTTATTGCGGTAAACCAGGGAAATCGCCCGGAGGGA